>JAUYDP010000039.1 GCA_030691805.1 Dehalococcoidia bacterium
AACCGGACCGCCTTCCCTGAGCTGGCTGGGCTGGCCCGTGATCTGGGTATCCAGGACCGGGTGGTCTTTCTGGGGCAAGTGCCGGAGGAGGACAAGGCGCCTCTGTACTCAGCTTGCACGGTATTCGTCTTTCCTTCCCTCTACGAAGGATTCGGACTTACCCCCTTGGAGGCCATGGCCTGCGGCGCGCCGGTGGTCTGTTCCAGGGCCAGCAGCCTCCCGGAGGTGGTCGGTGAGGCCGCGGTCTTGTTTGATCCTACGGACGTGGAGGAAATGGCTCGCGCCCTGACAAAGACGTTGACTGACCGGTCCTTGCGAGAGCGGATGCGCCAGGCGGGGCTTGAGCAGGCGGGCAAGTTCAGTTGGCGGCGGACGGCGGAGGAGACCCTGGAGGCCTACCGCCAGGTAACCGGGGGCGTGGCCGGTCTGCGTGCGGGCCACGTGTTGGGCGCGGCGGGTCTGCCGGCTGAAGCCGGCGCTGGGCCGGCGGTGACGCCGAACTATGAAATCTTAACAGACAAACGGGCATTGAGGTCTGGCGGGGGCATCCCTCCACCGCCCCCTGGCGGACAGGGCCGTCCGCCACTACGCCTATCATTCCCCAGCCTTCTCCGTTGGGTACGGGAGTCATCCATTGGGCGTAGTGGCCGACCGCCGTGTCGGCCTGGCGCGTCCTCCGGCACGCAAGTTTTTCTTCACGAATCATCAGCGGGCAAACCCGGTTCCCGATCCACGACCTGTGTCGTGTGCCCAACCGGCCCATCCCGTATCTGGGGCGACCAGAGGCTATCCCGGTGGAATACGGCACTTCGCCGGGCGCGAAGGGAGGCCAGCGACCTTAGGGGCAGGGTACTGGAGGTGGGCTGCGGCGCCGGGAGGTTTACCAGGGCCTTGAAAGAAGGCAGCCCCGGAGCGGTTTTCGTCGGCTGCGACATAGACCCAGTCTCATTGAGTGTCGGGAAGTCCTACTGCGACGGAGTGCGGTATGCTGCTGCCGATTTGCACGTCCTTCCCTTCCTGGACGGGTCTTTCAGGGCCGTGATGCTCTTCGACGTGCTGGAGCATCTACAGGAACCGGGCTTGGCGCTAAGCGAGCTTTACAGGGTATTGGAACCGGAGGGGATCTTACACGCCCTGGTCCCCTGCGAAGGACAGCCAGGAAGCCTCCACTGGCTTCTCTGGAGGCTGCGCCTGGGCGGGGACTTGAAGGAGCGGCACAGCGGCCATATCCAGCGATTCACCCAGAGGGACGTCTTGCGCCTGCTGGGAGCGACAGGCTTTCGGGTGGAGCGGGTCACCTATAGCATTCATCCCATGGGGCAGGTGAGGGATATCCTCTCTTACCTGGAGCAGGAAGCCTGGTTCGAGCGGTGGCATCTTGGCAATCCACTTTTCCGCCTGATAATGCGCCTGCTCTGGGCCGCCTCTTATCTGGAGTCCAACCTTCTGTTCAAGCATATTCCAATAGGGGCCGTGGCCCTGCACGTGACGGCCCGGAGGAAGCGGGAGCCGTGAAAATCCTGATGGTCTCCAAGGCCTGCTACCTGGCGGCCTATCGGAAGAAGCTGGAGGAGATGGCGGCCTTGCCCGGTGTTGACCTGACCCTTATCGTCCCTCCCTACTGGCAGATGGGAAAGAAAAGGGCTGTCCTCGAACAGGGACCGGCCGGCGGCTACCAGATGATCGTGGACAATCCGTTGCTCAACGGCCATTTTCACCTTCATTTCTATCCCAGGTTGGCCGGCCTGCTCTCCCGAATCCGGCCGGACATCCTCCACATAGACGAGGAGCCATACGACCTGGTGACCTTTCACGCCACGCGGTTGGCTCTCCGACACGGGGCAAAGGTAGTCTTCTTTACCTGGCAGAACCTCTGGAAGAAATTCCCGCTGCCCTTCGGCCTCATGGAGCGGCATGTGCTCCGGAGAGCGCACGGGGCCATAGCAGGGAGCGTCTCGGCCGCCGAGATTCTTCAGCGCAAAGGTTTCAGGGGACCGCTAGCGATCATTCCCCAGTTTGGGGTGGACCCGGAGGTCTTCCGGCCAATGCCGGTTGCAAAGGCGCCCCGTCCCTTCACCATCGGTTTCGCCGGCAGGCTGGTTAGGGAGAAGGGGCTGCACCTGATGCTGGAAGCCGCGGCCGGGTTGGAGGGAGATTGGAGGATTCTAGTGGTAGGCGAAGGTCCGCTACGACAGCAGTTAGAGGCGGCGGCGGCCCGTCTTGGAGTGCGGGCGAAGGTGGAATTCGTGGGCGGAACGCCATCGGCGGAAATGCCATCCCGTTATAGGGAGATGGACGTCCTGGTGCTTCCCTCTTTTACAGTGCCTCACTGGAAGGAGCAATTCGGGCGGGTGATCATCGAGGCTATGGCCTGCGGCCTGCCGGTGGTGGGAAGCGACTCCGGCGAGATACCCCACGTAATGGGCGAGGCCGGCCTGGTCTTTCCCGAAGGAGACGTTCCGGCCTTGCGGAGCGCCCTGGCCTGCCTTATGGAGAGCCCCGACCTGCGCTCAGAGCTGGGCCGGATGGGCCGGCAGCGGGTCCTTGCCCATTACACCCAGAAGAGGATAGCGGAGGAGACCTACGCCTTCTACGAGCGCGTCCTCGGTTGCAACGTTGTACGTGCTACGTAAACTATCCCGCACCGTTATCGTTTCACGATGCGTGAAAGTTCCATATTGGCGAGGAGCAATGCTCCCGTCGTGGGTTGATCGAGGCTGTTTCATAGGGAGGCTCGTTTCCCAGACAACTCTGTGTTGAATGAAATTCAGATAACGCTCGCGCTCAGCGGCGCGCTATTAAGCGCGTCCGCTCCAGCGAGTTGTTAGGCGTCTTCTCTACGCAAAAGGCGCCGCCCGCGTTCAGTCGCCTGCTGCCATGAGCACCCGCTTTGCCACTTCCGGCAGCTCGATCGGTGCAAACATTGCCGCCGGGTAGAGGTAGCCGTCAGGGTCTGACTTGTCCTCATCAATGACGCGGAGCATGTTGTGGGCCTTCGCCTCTGCATCCGGCAGTGTGCGGTAGACTTTGCCTAAGATCAGGCTTGCCGGATTGCTCTCGTTATTGATGCAGATCACAAAATCACTCATCGAATCACCCTCTTGATTTTGAAATCTTTGCGCCCCTTGCCGTGCGTTTCAAACCAGTGTATCTCGGCTTCGCAGATCGTACCGTCCGCAAGCCGCACAGTTGCGATGCCCTTCATTTTCCGCCAACGACCCCTGCCGTAAGTGCGCTCCAGATAGCGTCGGATGTACACACCCCGGCCGGCTGCGATCGTCTCAATATCTCTAATCTCGCTGAGGACCTCAAATGCTACCGTCATCCATCACCGCTCACGGTCATAGACCTGTGCCGGGCGTGCTCAACTCTTGGTCTGGCCACATTTCAGAGGGGCCGATTCTAATTCGCCCTTGTACACCCTCTGGGTGGTTCGTTTCCCAGACAACTCTGTGTTGAAGGGAATTCAGCTAACGGCCGGCGCGTCAGCCGCCGCGAGCGAGAGCAGCGAGCAAAGCGGTCAGCTGGACGCGCTGGTTATGCGGCGCTTTGTCGCAAGGCG
>JAUYDP010000134.1 GCA_030691805.1 Dehalococcoidia bacterium
CACTGACCGCTGACCGCTGACCGCTGACCACTGACCGCTGACCGCTGACCGCTGACCGCTGACCACTGACCGCTGACCACTGACCGCTGACCACTGACCGCTGACCGCTGACCACTGACCGCTGACCACTGACCGCTGACCACTGACCGCCGATCGCTGACCGCTGACCGCTGACGCTGACCACTAAAGAATCTCTAGCTGCACCATCTCCAAGAACGCCTCGATCCTGGTCCTGAACTGGCCTACGGGGGTGGTCATATCGAACTCCAGGTGCAGGGTAGGGATATGGCGTTCCTGGAAGTAGGCTTGAATGGCCGGGAGGTCTATCTGGTGGGGGTCGCAGAACTTCTGGTGCACCAGGATGGCCCCCTGAGCGCGGTAGTCACTGAAAAGTTTGGCGATGTGCTCGAGGCGGCGGCGCTCCTCCAGTTCCTTGGTCGGGCAGGGAGGCGCATCTATATAGCGGTCGGCGATAGCCGCCAGTGGGTCTGCTCCGGTAACTACCTCCTGCCAGAAGTACCGGCTGCCCGTGCAGAGGTCGTCTATGACCACCGCGGCCCCAAGGCTCTCCACCAGCCTCACGAATTCGATGTCGTCGTTCTCTCCTCCTACCAGCATGAGGCGCATGCCGGGGAAACGACCGTTGCTTTCCCGTCCGATCTCCCGAAGAGCATCCTCCATTAGCCTGCTATGCTCCTCTTTGTCCATGAACATACTGGCAAGGGTCGCCTCCATGGCCATGGAACCGGAGACGGGAGGGTCGTCCTGCCGCCGAATCTCATAGAGCTGGTGCAGCAGGCGGCGGTTGCGGTTATAGACCTCAGTCGCTCTTTCTAGCTTTTCCGGAGGAATAGTATGCCCAAGCCATTCCTCCAGGGCATCCTTAAAGATCTTCACCTCCTCCAGAAAGCAGGACCGGGCGTGGGGACTATGCAGGCAGGCCGGCACGTAGAGAAGGTAACTGAAAGAGGCAGGGGTATGGAACTGCCATGATTCGAAGGCCTGCTGGATATGAATGCAAGTGTGGCCGACGGTCACGCCATCGAGATAATCATATCTCCCCTTTAGGGCTTGACCAAGCACGTCGCGGCTGAAGGGACAATACATACTGTGGATGTGGGGCTCGACCACGTCCTGAGGCTCGTGGCCCCCCAGGATGCGAACAGGCAGGATGCCGGCAGCGTAGAGTATCTCTTCCGGCACATAAGTGCACATGTAGCCGAAAACCCTGCCCCCACCCCGGGCCTTCCACTCCACGGCGTAACGGTGGCGGTCCTCCACTACCTCCCGGAACCTCTGAAAGGAGCGAGACATGCTTACCCCCCTTCCCATATCCAATCAATCTCAACTGTATATGTCTTTCCCTTCTTGAACGCCTTCCCTGTTCTTTCTGGGACTAACGGCTGCCGTTAGAAGGGCTTTACTTGATACCCGCGGCCTTCAGGAGGATCTCCACCGCCACCGGCACCTCGATACGATCACTGTTGATAACAATGTCATAGATCAGGGGATCGTTCCAGGTTACTTTGTAATGGTTGCGAAAAAGATCAGCCACACGGCTGTCATCTTCCTGAATCTTCTTGCGGGCGGCTGCCGACGTACCGCTTTCCCTATTCATCAGATAGGTGATCCTGCGTTCCAAAGGGGCGCAGACAAATACCCTGAGGACGCTGTGGTCCTCCTTGAGGGCTATCTGCCCGCCGTGGCCCAGGATAACCGCTGGTCCCTTTGAGGCAACACTGCAGATAACATCCACAATCAGCTTGCGGTAGACATCAACGGTCAGCGGCGGAATAGGAGGCAGCTCCGGTAAAGGAGCTCCAAGCTCGGCGGCTACGGGATAACGTCCCAGCAGCTCCACCATCCGCTCCAGGAAGGACTGGGAGCGCTCGGCCTCTTGTATTGTGTCCTCAGACACGCCGGCCAAAGCCGCAGCGTTGGAGATTATCTCTCGATCCAGGTAGGGCACACCTAGCCCCTCCGCTAGTCGCCGGGCGATCTCTTCGCCGTCGCTCCCCAACTGCCTGGAAACTGTTATTACCTTGTTAGTCATAATCTCCTCCTCTTAAGCGGTTAAATGCATTAAACTACCAGCCATCGGCTTTCAGTCTTCCCCCATCCCCCAGGTCTTCATGGCCTCTTTCAGCCGTTCAGCCAGCTTGGGACTGGCCCTAAGCCGCTGAATGAAGATCGGACAGGCCTCCAGAAGTATGCTCTGGGCCGCCGCGGCCATTCCGGCCATCAGTTGTTGCATGTCCTGCCCCTGCGTCCCCAAGCCGATGGGATTTGCCTCCATCTGTTTTCGCAGGTCCTCGGGCGTAAAGCGCAGGGGTGTCACACAGGACCGGTACCATTGACATTCCTTGCACTGCACAACGGCCGCTGCCTCGTCTAAGATATCCGCCATATCAATTGCCCCTTTTTACTCCTCTTTGAGGTGCTATGTCAAGCCCCAGGATGAGAGTGTTGGATTACTTCCGTAGTCGGCATCGTCCCTTTACTCCGTTCAGGGCAGGCCCCGATGCCGACGGTCGGGGTCAGTGACGACCCCGACTACGGGACTAGGTGTTGTTCAACAGTCTCAGGATACGGGCCGCATTTCCTCCCAATATCTTGACTTTAGCTTCTTCTCCGATAGATAGCTCTCTGATAGCCTGGATGTTCTTCTTTGGATGTGGTCCAGGCCAATCGGACCCGAACAGGACCTTATCAGCATACTGCTCAAGTTCGGGAAAGTACTCCAGCAGGCGCTGGGGTGGCAGGCCCGCTATCTCCAGGTACACCTTCGGATGGAACCGGGCAAGGTAGAAGGCGCTCTCGTACCAGAAACCCCGGCCGCCGTGCACTAGAATAAGAGTGAGGTCAGGGAAATCCACAGCCACGTCGTCCATGAGAAGCGGGTTCCCGTACTTGACTCGTACCCCCTGGAAGATGGAGGTTCCGGTGTGGACCATGACCGGGACCCCCAAGTCCTGGGCCTTCTCATATAGCGGGTATAGAGTCCGGTCATTGGGATAAAACAACTGGTATACGGGGTAGAGCTTGACGCCCCGAAAGCCCAGATCCTTCACGCACCGGTCCAGTTCCCGGGCGGGGGCGGCCGTTAAGTGCGGGTTGACGTCGGCAAAGGGGATAAGACGGTCCACGCCATTGCAGAAATCCGCCAACTCCCCGTTAGTGATAACCCCACTACACCTGGGGTTCTGCTCCGCAAGGGCGACTGCATAGTCCAACCCGTTCTCATCCAGGAATCGGACGATGCCTTCTTTGGTCAGGGTCTTCTCCAGATAGCGGCGCGGGTCCTCCCCTGGGGGCAGAAAGCCCTCGATCCAGTCGTAGACCCACGGCAGGATGTCTTTGGTGGGGTGAATGTGGAAGTCCACTACCGGCATTGGTCGCTTAACCCTCCAGCCCGAGGATCTTGGCGGCGTTCTCGCCTAATATCTTATTCTTGGCCACTTCACTCAGCGGCAGCGCCCGGATGGCCGCGATGTTCGCTCTCACGGACGGGCCGGGCCAGTCGGTGCCAAACAGGACCTTATCAGCGCTCTTCTCAAGTTCGGGATAGTAGCTCAGGAGCCGTTGAGGGGGCAGCCCGGAGACGTCAACGTAAAGGTTTTCGTGCAGACGGGTCAAAAACAGCGCCCGGTCGTACCAGAACCCCCGCCCGCCGTGGGCTTGAATAATTCTAAGTTGCGGGAAATCTACGGCCACGTCATCCAGGCAAAGAGGGTCGCCGTATTTCAGGCGGGAGCCGGCCAGGGTGGAAGACCCCGTGTGTATAATAACGGGAATGCCCAGCTCTTCGGCCCTGGCATAGACAGGATAAATCAAGGACTCGTTGGGGTAGTACTGGTTGAAGGTTGGATGAAGCTTGAGTCCCTTGAACCCCAAGTCCTTAACACATTGCTCTAGAAGCTGGGCAGGGCGGCCCGCCAGAAAGGGATTGATGTGGCAAAAGGGAATGAGGCGGGGGATACCCTGGCAGAACTCCGCCACGTCCTCGTTGTTGGGGTGGATGGTGCTGGCATAGCTAATCTCAGCCAGCGCCACCGCGTAGTCCACGCCCTGGCTGTCTAGAAAGCGGGTGACACCGTCTCGTGTCAACACCTGGCTTGGGACCCCGGTGGAGTCCTTCCATTCCAATAGCGCCCTGAGTCCAGGTTTGATAGAACGGAGGTAATCTTCCCCACGGGTTACGTGAAAGTGAAAATCAACTACAGGCATTCATCTCCTCTCATGGCTCGCCCCTACTGGATTTATGTGACTGCAAGTAAGGGCGGGTATGGCTTGCATGTCAACCGACGAAGTACCACTTGGCGAACATGCTCGCCATCAGGCCCATAAGCATTAAAGACAGGGTGACCAGCGGCACGGCTACAACCGCCCGTTGCCTCCAGGATGCCAGCGCCATGAATACGGGGAAGATGACGGCCACATACCGGGTTAGGCCGTCAAGATTAACAACCAGGGCCATGGCCAAAGACCCCAGGGAGTACAACCCGTAGGAAGGGCCCAGCCTCTTGAAAACAGTGCCCGTTAGCGCCAGAAAGGCAACGGCTGAAGCGCCATCGAGGAGGCGCAGGGCCGGCCCCTGGCCCCGAAAGATTCCGCCATTCAGGATAGACGCAACAAGCTCAACGTGGCTTGTAGGGAGAATGGAAACAGGCTCGGCCCATCCCACAGTGCGGCTCTTGAGAAAGGCTAACGGTTCGCCGAAGACAGCATAGGTGTAGGCCATAAAGCCCGCCAGCGCCAGGGGTATGAACAGCAACGACAAGACGCTCCAGGACAGCCGAGACCGTACCCCATGCACAATTAATTGTGCGGTATGCCCCCCCCCCACTCGCCGCCCCCTTTCCACCAGATGAAAGGCCGCCCCTGACATTAAGAGCATCATCCCCATGGGGCGGGTTAGAGCGGCCACCGCCCCAGCGATACCACCGGACCAGTCCCTCCGTTTCTCCCAAAAATAAAAGGAAAGAAGGACCGCCAGCAAGTAGAGAGACTCGCCATACATACCGAAGTAAAAAAAGGCCGATGGGAAGGCGGCCGTGTAAAGCACAGCCCTTACCGCCACGGCGCGATCGAATTTCAGTTGCGTCAGCTTGAAAAGAACTATCAGGGCGGCCAGGAAAGCCAAATTGGAGACAAGAATCCCTGCGGTCCAGGTGTTACCGGTAAGGAGTGTAAATGCCTTGATAGCCAGCGGGTACGCTGGAAGAAATGCCACGTTGCTGGCCTGCTCTAAAGAAT
>JAUYDP010000166.1 GCA_030691805.1 Dehalococcoidia bacterium
GGAGGCAGCAGCCAGTCTCAAGCAGATATTGCGGGGAGGGCCAGGGGCACAGCGCACCGTCGTGATGACGACCCATAACCTGGAGCGGGGTCTCCAGTTCAGCGATCGGGTAGCCATCATGCATCGCGGGCGGATTGTCTATATGGAACAAGGCAAGGTAGACCCAGCCATCTTTCGGGAGGTATACATCGAGCGCACTGGCTTGAGGGAATAGTGGGTTTTCTGAGCCGGGTGGCGGCTATTGCCTTAAAGGATATTGTCATGGAGATGAGAACCAAGGAGATCCTTGTCTCTATGTTCACATTTGCCTTCCTGGTAATGGTCATCTTCAACTTCTCCTTCGAGCTGAAAGTGGAGAACCTGGTTGGCCTGGCTCCGGGCGTTCTTTGGGTGGCCTTCGTCTTCGCAGGGGTCTTGGGCCTCAGCCGCTCTTTCATCCTCGAAAAAGAAAACGGCTCTCTGGACGGACTCATGCTGGCGCCGGTGGACCGATCAGCGATCTACCTGGGGAAACTCCTGAGCAACCTGGCCTTCATGCTGGCGGTAGACGTAGTCATGGTCCCTCTGTTTGCCGGCCTGTACAACGCCCCGGCCCTAAATCTTTATATTTTCCTGGTGGTATTCTTGGGGAATTTGGGCTTTGCCGCTGTGGGCACGCTGTTTTCGGCTGTGGCGGTGAATACCCGTATCCGGGAGACCATGTTGCCTATTCTCTTCCTCCCGGTAGTCGTGCCGGTGGTTATCAGCGCCGTTAAGTTTACTGGGGCGGTTCTGGAGGGACAAGTAGGGCCAGCGCTCCCCTGGCTGAATCTTCTTCTGGCCTTCGATGCTGTGTTTCTGGCGCTCCCCTTCGTCCTATTTGAATTCGTTATGGAAGAATAGAAGGCAATTGACAGGCTGTTAGAGCGATGATAAGGTGAAGCTGCCGCCTTCCCTGCGTTGGAGATAGGAGATAGGAGATAGGAGATAGGAGATAGGAGATAGGAGATAGGAGATAGGAGATAGGAGATAGGAGATAGGAGATAGGAGATAGGAGATAGGAGATTGAAGGGGCGTATTCTGGTTGTAGACGATGACCCGGAGATCCTTAGTCTTTTGCGCCGGGGACTCACCTACGAGGGATATGTTGTGGAGGAGGCCAGCGATGGGAAAGAGGCCCTGGCCAAGGCCCTGCAATGGTCACCGGACCTTGTTGTACTGGATGTAATGATGCCCGGCCTCGACGGGCTGGAGGTCTGTGATCGTCTGCGCCAGGCCGATGATGTCCCCATCCTGATGCTTAGCGCCAAGCGAACGGTTTCCGATCGTGTGCTTGGCCTCGAGCGGGGAGCGGATGATTACCTGATCAAGCCCTTCGCATTTGACGAGCTGTTGGCCCGGGTCAGGGCACTTCTCCGGCGCCGAAAGCCGGGTACCGAAATGCTCCGGTTTGCGGATTTGGCTATGGATATCTCGAGCCGTGAGGTCACCCGTGCCCAGAGGCAGGTCGAGTTAACCACTAAAGAGTTCGATCTTCTAGAGCTGTTTATGCGTCATCCCCGCCAGGTCCTCCGGCGGGAGCTTATCTTGGAGCGGGTATGGGGTTACGATTTCGAAGGGGAATCAAATGTTATTGATGTCTATGTGCGTTACCTCAGGGCCAAGCTACGAACAGGTAACGAGTTGCCTCTTCTACATACTGTGCGAGGCGTTGGCTACGTTCTGAAGGAGCCTTGATGCTGCCAATCCGGTGGCGGCTTACCCTGGGCTATAGCTTCTTCATGGCTCTGGCGCTGGTGGGCCTGGGAGTGGCCGTCTATGTCCTTCTCTCTCACAATCTCCAGGGGGAGATTGACCGGTCCCTGGCCCTGAAGACCGCTGAAGTGCAGCGAGCTATAAGGGTCACTGGCGAGACCCTCCCACCGCAGATTGGAGCGGAAGAGCTGGATACCAGTCCCCGCAGGCTTTCCCTGCCGGAGCCATTTGTGCAACTGCTTGATGCTCAGGGGGCTGTCGTGGTCACCTCGCCAAACCTTAAGGGCCAGCACGTTCCATTGGACCCGGCTGTCATAATAGAGGCCCTGGAAGGTAAGCCCGGCTCGACCACCCTTGCCATTGCGGAGGGCCAACGGGTGCGCCTTCTCACCACTCCGGTTATTCATGGGGAGCGGGTCATTGGGGTGGTCCAGGTGGGCCAATCCCTCTATACACTGGACTCGAGCCTGAAGCAGGTTGCCTATTTGCTGGCTCTGGGGGTCTTTATCACCTGGGTGCTTTTCTCCCTGGGCGGATGGCTGGTTGCCGGCCGCGCTTTACACCCTGTCTCTGAGATAAGCCAGGCCGCCGAACGAATCGGCGCCACCGGCGACTTCGGCCAGCGGATTTCTTATTACGGCCCTAAGGACGAGCTGGGGGACCTGGCAACGACGTTCAACCGTATGATCGAGCGCATCCAGAGGACGTTCGAGGCCCAGCGGCAGTTTGTGGCAGACGCTTCCCATGAGTTGGGCAGCCCTTTAACCGTAATCCGGGGCAATCTGGACCTACTCAAGCGCGGACTTCCCGCGGATGATCAAATGGAGTGCCAGCGGTCCATGGAGGGTGAAGCTGCTCGTATGGACCGCATCATAGGGGACCTCCTGACTCTGGCCCAGATGAATGGATACCCGCGATCCGAGCTTGGGAAAGTCAGGCTGGACCAGTTGGTTCAGCAGGTGTATCGTGAGGCCCAGTTTCTGGCAGGAAAGCGGCGTATTTCCCTGGAGCAGTACCAGCCGGCCATGGTCCTTGGGGACTCTCATCAGTTGACGCAGGCCATATTCAATCTGGTTGATAATGCCGTCAAGTACACCCCTGAGAGTGGGTCTATAACCCTTTCGGTGTTAAAGAGCGGCCAGTGGGCCTTGGTCAGAGTTGCCGATACGGGAATCGGTATCCCTCAGGAGGAGCTTCCCCATATCTTCGATCGTTTCTACCGGGTGGATAAGGCGCGTTCCCGTTCGAAGGGGGGCACCGGGCTGGGCCTACCTATCGTAAAAGCTATCGCTGAGTACCATGGCGGGAGAGTTACAGTCGAGAGCGCCCCGGCCAGCGGCAGCGTCTTTACCCTGTGGCTGCCCGTCGCGACGCCGCATTTGGCTGAGGAGCGAGTCCCATTTGACGCCACGTCGGCCCGGAGCAACCAGATCTCCTCTTCTTAAACAAGATGTTTTCCGAAGTTTTAGCCTCGCAATCTGAAAGACAGGTGAACTGGTTGATTGTAGGAATTGGCGTTACCTTACCTTCTTTCGACTTTTGGCAAGCTTCTCCCCAGTCTTATAGTGCTCCCCTCTAAGGGCTAGCTCAGCCTCTTCTTCGAACTCCTGGCTCCAATAGCCCAACTCGTATCCGTACCACGGCATCTTCAGATTCAGCTTCGGCAATCCTTCCGCTTCCCACAGTTCCAGGGCATTCTCCATAAACTCACGCTTGGGCAGGGAAACCGGCGGGTAGGGCCACTTCCTGGTGGCATCAATCAAAATGGCTGAGGTGCCCTCGATTGACGGGAAAGTAGCCGCCTCATGCGTCAGACTACCGAGGGGGGTAGCAGAGTGGTCCAGGGCCGCGCCTTTGCCCATGGTCATGCGAGTGTCCCGATGGGGCATCCATCGAAAGCTAAGGGCCCAGTTTACTGAGTCTGCATCGCGAGGATCAATATCACCATCTACCGCGACGATTATCTTGCCAATACTCGGATCGAACCCGACGGCGGCGTTGAGGGCTTGCCAGGGCTGGGCCAGGTTGGTCTTATCTAGCTGGATAACCAGGTAATTCCAACTGCCGCTTGACTCAAGAAAGGCTACGTCTTTAATTGTCGGGATGTTGCAATCGTACCGGAGAAACTTGTAGAGCACCCCTTCGAAGGATATCTGTCGAATCTTGGAGGACTCGGAAGGCGGCATCTGGCTGATAATAGCGTGGTAGATGGCGTCCTTACGGAAAGTTATGCACTTGACCTTAACGAAGGGGTTAAGGACACGGTCACCCATATAGCCGCAGTACTCGCCAAAGGGAGCTTCCGGCTCTAGGAACTCCGTGTCCATTTCACCTTCGATGACGATCTCGGCATTGGCCGGGACCTCCATGTCTATGGTCTTGCACTTGACCACTTCCAGCGGCTCCCCCATCAGTGCCCCAGACACGGCCAACTCGTCCACGCCGTAGGGGATCTTGGCCGCCGCAGTATAGGCGATGCTAGGCGGGCCGCCCATCACCAGGGCCGCCTCCAGGGGCACGCCTCTCTTGCGGGCCTTATCCCAGTGCACATAAATGTGTTGAGTGGGACTGACATAGATCCCCAGCCTATCCTTGGCCTTGACCTGAGACCGGTAGTTACCCACGTTGCGAATGCCGGTATCAAGGTCCTTAGTGATCCAGTGGGTCGCGGTGGTATAGGGGGCGTTGTCGTAGCCGGGAGTGGAAATCGGCACGGGGATTCTCTCGATGCCATTGCCATCCCTATACAGGTCGTCGCCCATGATAACGACATCGTGGACCGGGCCGCTGGGGACCAGCTTGGGGGTAAGCTGGTTCTGTAGGGCATAAGCCCATTTCTCTCGGAGGTCCTCTATCTTGCAGCCGATGCCCAGGGCATAGATGGCGCGAGAGCCAGCGACGATGCCGACCGCCACGGGCATATCATATCTGCGCCCCTTAACGTCGGTCACGTTCTCGAAGAGAAACCCTTTCCGTTCATCTTCAGGAAGGCCGCGAAATTGGAGGCGCACAAAGGGCATCAGCTCTGTGTCTTTGTTTATGGGCCTCTTTATCCTCACCAGCTTGCCGTTCTCTTCCAGCAGCCTTATGTGCTCCCGCAGGTCTTTCAGTAACGCCATTCTAGATATTCCTCCTTTAGCTAAAAGTGGGGCGGCCGGTATTGCGGTTCGTGAATTCTGGTCCAGCATGAAATGAGCGAGTAACCCCCCCGGCCTTCTTTGGGTATATCTTAAACCTAACTATTATTCCGGTCAACATTGTTTGACCTTGGGCCGAAGAAGGGATAGGATATGCGCTAAAGTCGCAGACAAGGGTGAAAGCTGCGCTCGGAGGAAAAAACGCCTGATGCCTAGACGATCAGATACAATTCAACTTCAGGTCAACGGTAAGCGACACCGGATCCGCGTCCAACCCGACGAGACTCTCCTGCACGTCTTGCGGACCCGTTTAGGACTCACCGGCGCCAAGAAGGGCTGCGGCACGGGACAGTGTGGGGCCTGTACCGTGATAATGGACGGAAAGTCTGTCAATTCCTGTATCGTGCTTGCCCGGCAGGCTCATGGCAGCTCCATCCTCACCATCGAGGGGCTGGGAACCAGAGAGAGGCCCCACGCCCTTCAGGAAGCCTTCCTTGACCATGGCGCCGTGCAGTGCGGCTTCTGCACACCCGGCGCCATCATGGCCGCTAAAGCCATGCTGGACCGCAATCCAGCGCCCACAAGGGAGGAGATAAAGGAGGGGCTTTCGGGTAACCTCTGCCGGTGCACTGGCTACGGCCCTCTCATCGAGGCGGTAGCGGCCGTGGCGAGGGGGACCTGGTCTGCGGGAACTTCCCCCCGGCGCCAGGATGGCCTGGACAAAGTCCTGGGATCTACCAGATTCGCCGGCGACCTGGATTTCCCCGGTATGCTTTTTGCAAGGACCTTCCGTTCCACCGTTCCTCATGCTACAATCGTGGCTCTTAACGTGGAGAAGGCGGTGGCTGCCCCCGGCGTGGTCGCGGTACTCACCTCGAAGGACATCCCAGGCGCCGCCAGGTTTGGGACTATCGTGCCGGACCAATGGGTACTGGTGCCTGTTGGAGAGCCCGTGCGCATGGTAGGCGATCCGCTGGCGCTGGTGGTGGCCGGGTC
>JAUYDP010000189.1 GCA_030691805.1 Dehalococcoidia bacterium
CTTTGGTAGCCTGATGCCCCTGATCGTCCTAGGCCAGTTTGCTGGCAAGGTCATTGGCGGCCTGATCTGGTTCTTGCTGCTCAAGGACAGATGAAAACCCGCTGGGAGAAAATGGCTGATACAAATGTGACCTATTTCACTGCAGAAATCGCTTAGACCGCGGTAAGGTTTCCTGAAATAGTCCGCGTCATCAGCGTTCTCTGCGACCTAACGGGCCAATAGGAGGAAATAGACATGGAGCTAAGGATACTGGGCGCACACCAGGGTGAGAGCGACAGCTACCGTTTCTTCTCCCTGATGGTTAGCGACAGCCTGACTATGGACGCCGGCAGCCTGACCTCCAGCCTCTCCTGGGAAGCCCAGGCCCACGTCCGCTCACTACTGCTTACCCACGCCCACTTCGACCACATCAAAGACCTGAATGTTCTGGGATTCAATCACTTCAACCGGGGTCTACACCTGGATGTATACTGCCTGCCTGAGGTTAGGGATGCAATCCGGACCCACATGTTCAGTCGAGATATCTGGCTCGACCTCTCAGCCCGGCCAACTCCGGGAAAGCCGGCAATCACTTTCCACAATATTGAACCGTACCGAACCTTCACGTTGGAAGGCTATGAGATCACGCCCATACCGAGCATTCATACCGTGCCCACCGTTGGCTATAAGGTTGCCAAAGAGGGAAAGAGCTTCTATTATACCAGTGACACCGGCCCCGGCAACGTAGACCATTGGGTAAGAGCCAATCCAGATCTCCTGCTTACGGAGGTGACCTATGACAGCAGCATGGACCAGCTTGCGGTGGAGGTATCACACCTGACTCCCAGCCGCCTTAAGACGGAATTGCAAGCCCTAAAGAAAGCCCTGGGCCGACTCCCCCGGGTAGTGGTATTACATATTAACCCTGTTTATCAGGAGGAAGTAGCCCGGGAGATCAGCCTGGTGGCAACGGACTTAGACGCCGATATTACGATAGCTCACGAAGGAATGCGAATCGTATTATAGGCCAGAGCCAGCGAGTTAAACGTCCGAGCAGGACCACACACCTGCTTAGCCGTATATCATCTACTCTTCCCCTTTACCGTGCACTTTTGGCCTCTTTAGCAGCAGCGAAACGCAGCAGGCAACACGTATGAGAGCGTTGAACAATACCAGGCCGTGTAGTCGGGGACGATGCCGATTACGGAAGTGGTTCACATTCTCACGTATCGGGGTTGACAAGAAGCAGCAGCTATGGTATACGTTTACCAGCTTTAGTTGATTGCCGCGCCATTGTGCGGTAAGGTGAGGTTTGGCACTCGAGGAATTTGGATACCACAGGAGGTGTTAGTTGAAAACAAGAATAGGAATTATTGGAATAGTTACCCTCGTATTTATGGCCATCGTAGTGGCCTGCACCCCGGCGGCGGCTCCCACGCCGACGCCGACAGCGCCGGCCAAGGCTGCGCCGGCCCCCACGACAGCCGCAGCCCCGGCTGCCACACCCACCGCAGCCGCGCCGGCTGCCAAGCCCACTGAGGCGCCGGCTGCCAAGCCAGCGGTTACCACCCCGATCAAGATCGGGTTCCTGACCCCGTTGGTGGGCGTTTATGCCTCCCTGGGAGCAGACATGCGCGATGGCTTCCTGCTCTACCTGGACCAGAAGGGCAACACCCTTGCCGGACGCAAGGTCGAGGTCATCGTCGAGGACACCGAGGTCAAGCCAGATGTAGGCCTGACCAAGGCCAAGAAGCTGATAGAGCGGGATAAGGTCAACATGCTGGCTGGCGTCATCTCCAGCGGCGTGGCCGCCGGCATAGCAGACTATGTTACTTCCCAGAAAACGCCTCTGATGCTAACCAACGCCGGGGATGACCCTCTCACACAGCAAAAGGCCAGCCCCTATATCTTCCGTATCTCTTTCGCCAATAGCCAGAACTCAATGCCCCTGGGTGAATTTGCGTACAAGAAGGGGTATCGCACGGCAGTCTTAGTAGCATCCGATTACCCGGCCGGGTGGCACCACACCGGAGGGTTCGCCCGCACCTTCACAGAGGCCGGCGGAAAGATTATCCAGGAGATCTACTATCCCCTGGGTAGCCCAGACCTGGCTCCCTTCATCACTACCATCAAGCAGGATGCTAACGTAGTGCATACCTTCTCCGCCGGCGCTGACGGACTGAAGTTCGTCACCCAGTACGCCGAGTATGGCTTGAAGGGAAAGATTCCTCTGCTCTGTAACTGGTGCACTACGGAGGACATGCTGGACAAGGAGGGAGACGCTGCGGTCGGAGTGGTAAACGGCTATCCCTTCGCCCCCAGCCTGGACCGGGCCCAGACCAAAGCATTCGTGGAGGCCTTCACGAAGAAGTACAACCGGCCCGTCCCGCCCCAGGCAGAGTTCGGGTACACGGGGGCTATGGCCATCGACGCGGCGCTTCAGGCGACGAAGGGCAATATCGAGGACGTGGATGCCTTCATCAAGGCATTAGAGGGCGTACAGATCGAGGCGCCTCGCGGCCCAATCAAGTTTGATAAGTACCACAACGTGGTCCAAAACATCTACATAACGGAGGTAAAAAAAGTAGACGGGAAGCTAGTCAATGCAGTCGTCGAAACGGCGCAGAATGCTTCCCAGTTCTGGAAGTGGAGCCCCGAGGATTACCTAAAGATGACACAATACGCGGATCTAAAGGGTAAATGGGTCAAGTAGCCAGCCGTTTGTGATGGATGAAGCCACCAGAATAAGCAAGGTGGGTTAGGTAGGTCGTTTCTCTAATAACAATGGAGGTGTAAGGTGGACAAAAGAATAGGGGTTATCGGATCAATCGTATTGATGATAGCCCTCTTAGTCTCGTGTGGACCGGGGGCAACGCCGGCCCCAACACCCACGAAAGCGCCGGTGGCGGCGCCAACGGCCGCCCCTAAAGCGGCAGAGGCTACACCCACGGCCGCTCCGGCGGCCAAGCCAACTACGGCGCCGGCGTCCCAGCCGACCCCGGCCGCCAAGGCTCCGACAACGCCCATCAAGATCGGAATCCTGACCACCCTGACCGGGGTCTTCGCCGCCCCGGGCGCCGACCTGCGGGATGGGTTCTTGCTTTACCTGGCGGAGAAGGGTAACAAGCTGGCAGGCCGTGAGGTGCAGGTCATCGTAGAAGACGACGAGGTGAAACCCGACGTCGGCCTCACCAAGGCCAAGAAGCTGGTGGAAAGGGATGGGGTAAACCTGGTGCTAGGTGTTATCTCCAGCGGGGTGGCCCTTAGCGCAGGCCCCTATTTGGCCCAGAATAAGAAGGTTTTCCTCATCACCAACGCTGGAGCCGACGACCTGACCCAAAAAGCGGCGAACCCATACATCTTCCGTAACTCCTTTGCCAATAGCACGGGCGGCATGGTTGCCGCGGACTGGGGTTATAAGCAGAAGGGCTGGCGCACGGCGGTCATCCTGGGCTCCGATTATGCAGCCGGATGGGAGTGGACCGGAGGGTTTGCCCGGGTCTTCACGGACCTGGGGGGCAAGATCATCCAGGAGCTCTATCCCCCCCTGGGAAACCCCGACCCAGCGCCCTTCGTCTCGCAACTGCAGAAGGCGGACGTAACCTACGTCTTCCAGGCCGGCGCGGACGCCCTGTCGTTTGTGCCCGCCTACGCGCAGTATGGGGTCAAGGCCCGGCCCCAGCCTTTGATCGGTAACTACGGCATTACCGACCTCTCCATCCTGCCCAAGCAGGGCGAGGCGGCTTTGGGAGTCCTCCAGGGCGGGCCTTTCGCCGAGGGCTTGGACACCCCGGCAAACAAGGCGCTGACCAAGGCCTTCAAGGACAAGTACAACCGTGACGCCACCATATTCACGGAGCCCGCCTATACCGCTGGGCGCATGATAGAGAAGGCCCTGGAAGCGGTGAAAGGCAACATCGAGGACACAGATGCCTTCGTCAAGGCGCTGGAGACCGTCGAGATCCCTGACGCTCCCAGGGGTGCTGTCAAGTTCGACAAGCTCCACAACATTGTATCGCCCTTCTACGTCTCTGAGGTACAGAGGGTGGGCGGCCAGGTGAACAACATGGCCATCGCCACATACCCGAACACCACCCAGTTCTTCAAGTGGACTCCGGAGGAGTGGTTAAAGATGACCCCACTGTCTGAAATGAAAGGCAAGTGGGTCAAGTAGCCCCGGCAAGATTTTGACGTCGTTGGTAGGGGAGAAGCCTGGGGGCTTCTCCCCTATTCCTAACATGGCGCAGCCGGAACCAAAACGTCGGTCACGGTGTAGCTAGAAATCCTGCGCGGACCGCGCAGGATTTCAGTCGTAAGGTATTAACGCGGTCCAGTGAGGTTGGTCGGCACTTGAACTTCTGGATATTGCAGTCCTTAAATGGGCTATCCTATGGTATGCTGCTCTTCCTGCTAGCAGCCGGGCTCTCCTTGAGCTTCGGCCTGATGAACATTGTCAACCTGGCCCATGGCTCGTATTTCCTGGTAGGAGCATACGTAGGCTTGACTGTTATGGAGCGGACAGGCAACTTTATGGCTGCTGTCGTCGTCGGCGCCATCTCGGTCGGTATCCTCGGCTTGCTTATGCAGCGACTCCTATTACGGAGGCTAACGGACCACCTGGCTCAGGTCCTGCTGACCATAGGTTTTCTCTTCATTTTAGGTGATCTTTCCCTGGTTATTTGGGGAGGCGTGCCCCAGATCATCCCCAAGCCGCCGCTTTTTGAGGGACCTATTCGCATAATGGAAAGCGTCTTCCCCAGTTACCGCCTCCTGGTAATCGGTGTAGGAATCGTGGTAGCGATTTTCCTTTGGTGGCTTCAGGACCGTACCGCGATGGGCGCCAACGTGCGCGCCGCTGTGGACGACGAAGAGATGGCAGGCTCTACCGGCATCAACGTTGCCCTCCTGATGACCGTGGTGTTTGGACTGGGCGCAGCTATGGCCGCTCTTGGTGGCGTTGTGGGAGGAGCATTCCTCACTATTTTCCCGGGGCAAGACATGGATGTGCTTCTGCTGGCCCTGGTAGTCGTCATTATCGGAGGACTGGGTAGTCTTAAGGGCGCCTTTGTGGCAGCCCTGCTGGTCGGCCTTCTCGATAATTTCGGCAAGGCCCTTTTCCCGGAGCTAGCGCTCTTCACCATCTTCGCCCCCATGGCTATTATCCTGGCCATCCGGCCCACCGGGCTTTTCGGACGGGCATGAGAAGGTCATTCCTTCCTATCATTCTAGTGATCGCAGGTCTGGCTATCCTGGCAATTCTTCCGAAGGTTCTAACCTCCTACTACGTGGGCCTGTTGGTTACGGTCCTTATCTTCGGCATATTCGCCCTGAGCCTGGACCTTTTGCTAGGGCATTGTGGCCTACCCTCCCTGGGACACGCCGCCTCATTCGGCACGGCGGCCTACGTGGCGGGATTCCTTTCTTTGAAGATAGCCAATAACGCCCCAGTCAACTTCGCCGCCGCCCTCTTCGCCGGTGGAGCCGTTGCTGCAATATTCGGCTTATTAGCGCTGCGGACCCGGGGCATCTACTTCTTAATGATAACCCTGGCCCTCTCCCAGGTCCTCTGGGGGTTGGCGTTTAAGTGGAAATCCGCCACCGGCGGAGATGATGGTATGCCCGGTATACCGCGACCCAACCTGAGCATGTTGGGTCTAGACCTGACCCCGGTCAACTCCTACTACTACTTTACGCTGGCCCTTTTTGTGTTAGTCTGCATCCTTATGTACATATTGATACGCTCACCCTTCGGACACTCTCTCCGCGGCATAAGGGAAAGCGAGTCCCGGATGCTGGCCCTGGGCTACAACGTCTGGGCGCACCAGTACGTGGCTTTTATCATAGCGGGCCTCTTCGCCGCGCTGGCAGGAATCCTGTATGTCTACTATAACAACATGGTTAGTCCGAAAGATCTCCACCTTATCACGTCGGCCAAGGTCTTACTAATGGTGATCTTGGGGGGCACGGGCACCTTCTTGGGGCCAATTCTGGGGGCTACCCTGATCGTGTTATTGGAGAACATCGTCAGCGGATTCACGGAGCGCTGGCTTTTGATATTGGGCATTATTTATGTCCTGGTCATCATGCTCGCCCCCAAGGGCCTGCTCGGACCGTTAAGGGGAAGATTGCGCAGATGGATTCCAATGTAGCCCCTCTCCACGTAGAGAACGTGAGCAAGAATTTCGGAGGCCTTCAGGCTCTGCTGGGTGTTAACCTGACCCTGCAAGAGGGAGAGCGCCGCGCCATCATTGGCCCGAACGGCGCAGGTAAAACCACGTTCTTCCACTTGATCAGCGGCGTCCTGACACCGTCTTCGGGACACATCCACCTCTTCGGGCAGGAGGTGACCAGCAAGCCGCCTTATCGTCGGGCGGCCCTGGGACTGGCCCGAACCTTCCAGATAAACAACCTCTTTCCTAACCTTTCCGTCCTGGATAACATCGTCCTATCCGTTCAGGCTCTCGAGAAGACGAAGTTCTCTATGTTTAAGCCCATGACTTCCTACCGTCACGTTTACCTCAGGGCTGAGGAGCTAATGGAGCAGTGGGGGCTGGCGGACAAGGGAAATACAACGGTACGTAACCTCTCCTACGGAGACCAGCGGGAGCTAGAGGTAGTTATGGCCCTGGCCCAGGAGCCGAAGCTCCTGCTGCTGGACGAGCCGACGGGAGGCCTCTCTCCAGCCGAGACTGCCACAGTAACCGCCATGCTAAGTCAATTGCCAAGACATATTACCGTCCTGCTCATCGAGCATGATATGGACGTGGCCTTCACTATGGCTGACCGGGTCACGGTGTTCTACATGGGCGAGGTCCTGGCCGAGGGAACGCCGCAGGAGGTCCGTGAGAATCCCAAGGTGCAAGAGATCTATCTGGGAAGCCCGATATGAGTGTGCTCCAGGTCCAGGACCTACACACCTACTATGGGAACAGCTACGTCCTTCAGGGTGTCTCCCTGGAAGTAGAGCAGGGGACCGTGATTGCCATCCTTGGGCGGAACGGCGTGGGGAAGACCACTCTTATCCGGTCTATTAGCGGACATACTCCATGCCGGCAGGGCCATATCTTCTTCCAGGGGAAAGAGATCAGTCATATGCCGTCCTATTTTATTGCGCGCCAAGGCATCGGACTGGTGCCTCAGGGGAGACGTGTCTTCCCGTCTCTAACGGTGAAAGAGACCTTCCAGATATCTGCCAGAGGCGCAACGGAACACGGCTGGACCGAGGAAAAGGTGCTTAAGGTATTCCCCCGTTTGGGTGAGCGCTGGAACCAGCGAGCAGGAAAGCTAAGTGGAGGGGAGCAACAGATGCTGGCCATCGCCCGTGCGCTCCTGGGCAATCCCAGGCTCTTGCTTTTGGATGAGCCCACCGAGGGCCTGGCCCCGCTGCTGGCCAGGGATCTGGGCAGTATCATACAGCAGATCAAGGCAGAGGGTCTTTCCATCGTGCTGGTGGAGCAGAACCTGACCTTCGCGCTGGCCCTTGCGGACTATGCGTACGTTATGAGCAAGGGCCGAATCGTCCATCAAGCCCCCGCCGCGAATATCTTATTAGACGCAGAGGTCAAGGCGCGGTATCTGGGGGTATAGCGGCCACTTTACAGTTCCTCTAAGGCCCGCCTCTCACCAATACCTCAACTCTCCTAACAAGTTCGTCCGGCAAGGCCCGCCCCTCAGATTCCTGTTCCTTTGTGGCGTAGGCGCCTTGCGCTGGCTGAGGTTCCGACGTTTTACCATACCCGGACTGAGGGTAGTCTAGGACATCTAGAATGCCATCACCTTTCAGGTCCCTGGCCATAATAAGGAGCCTGGCGCCTTTGGAAAGCCGGAGGGCCGGCGAGGCCCGGAGGGCCAATTGGTTGCCGGAGTCCTGTCCTTTCAAATAACGCTCTACGGAAACGACCACCCGGAAGTCAGGAGGGATGGGACTTGACTTCGCTCCATCGCCGAGGGGCGCTGATGATATCTCCTCCAACCGTCCTATGAGAATAGTTTGGGCGTCCGCCACCGCCTGTTCCAGCGTGCGGGGCGTAAGTGAGAGGGCAGCGATACCCGGGGTAGGCTGGGGGGCCGGTGCCCGTGGAGCAGGGGCGGCACCCGCGGGAGCGCCCGCCGTTTTCCCCTCAGGGCCTTGTAAGGGCGCCGTTCTCTCTATAGACCGAGGGGCTGCGGGCGCCTCCATGGGCGCAGTGGGGATGATCGTGCCCGTGCTCGACCAGACAACCACCATAATTATTGCGGCCGCGGCGGCCACTCCCCCCAGGGTCCTGGCCCATGATAGCCTCCAAAAGGCTACCGCCCGGACTCTTGGGCTGGCCTTGTCCAGCTCCTTTCGCAGCTCCCTCTCCAGGCTTGCCACAAACTCCGGCTTGGGCTCGAGCTCGTCCTTCACGGCCTGGTATTTCAGCCGGCGCGCCGCCTTCACAAGCAGCGCCTCATCCTCGCTCCTGGCCTCCCTGGCGATAGCGCCTGCGCTACGTTCTCTCAACAGAGCGTCAACGTACCCGCTTATCCAGTCCTGGACACGCCGTGTCATTCGCTTATTCCTAATTCAGCGGCCTTTTTC
>JAUYDP010000193.1 GCA_030691805.1 Dehalococcoidia bacterium
AGAAGCCATGGATATACTCCAAATAGCCCTCCAGCGCCGGTATAACCTAGAACAACGTAGCGTATAACCCATGGATAACGTCTCGAAGCGAGAGCAGATCATGGTGCTGGCAGGGCTTATGCTGGGAATGCTGGTAGCCGCCCTGGACCAGACCGTAGTAGGCACGGCTATGCCCCGGATAGTAGCCGATCTTGGAGGAATGTCCCTTTATAGCTGGACTTTCACCGCTTATATGCTTGCCTCCACCAGCCTGGTCCCGGTCTTCGGCAAGTTGTCCGATATATTTGGCCGGCGCAGGTTCTTCCTGTTCGGCGTCGTTACCTTCATGGTAGGCTCCTGGCTTAGCGGGGCCTCCCAGACCATGGAGCAGTTGATTATCTTCCGTGGCATCCAGGGTGTCGGCGCCGCCTGTATCATGCCCATCACGTTCGCCGCTATCGCTGACATTTTTCCGCCAGCCCAGCGCGGGCGTATGCAGGGCCTTATGTCCGGCGTGTGGGGGCTGGCCAGTATCCTGGGTCCTATCGTTGGCGGCTATATCGCCGATAACCTGAGCTGGCGATGGGTCTTCTTCGTAAACCTCCCTGTCGGCGTACTCGCCATCGCGGTTGCCTATTTCAACCTGCACGACCGTCCGGATCCCGGCCTAAAGCGAAAAGTGGACTACCTGGGAGTGGTCCTCCTCCTGGCCGGACTTCTGCCTCTCCTGCTGGCCCTTTCCCTTGGGGGTAAGGACTACGCCTGGGAATCCCCGGTGATTCTAGGGATGTTCATCATGGCGGCGGTCATGCTCGGCCTTTTCCCGTTGGTGGAGGCCAGGGCGGAGGAGCCGCTTATCCCGCTTTCCCTTTTCCGAAACTCCATCTTTACTGTATCCAACATTAACGGTTTCCTGATCGGATTCGGCATGTTCTCCGGGATGGTCTTCCTGCCCCTCTTCCTCCAGGCCGTGGGCGGGGCTACTGCCACCAACTCAGGCCTGCTCCTAACACCCATGATGCTTGCGGTCGTTGCTTCCACTAATCTGGGAGCACAGCTTATGACCAGGATCGGTTACCGCAAAGTGGCGTTGGGGTCAATGTCCGTCCTGGTATTAGGCTATTACCTCCTGACCACTATGGACGTCCATACCACTAGCCAGCAGGCTATGATCTATATGATTATCATGGGAATCGGCCTGGGTCCTATCATGCCGCTCTTTGTGATCGCCGTGCAGAACTCAGTGGACTATGCGCATTTGGGTGTCGCTACATCGGCCGTGCAGTTCTTCCGGAGCATGGGAGGCACCATCGGTGTCACCGTCCTTGGGGCACTTATGGCTAGCAACCTGGACTCCCAGATCCGGCAGCAGGCGCCGGAGGCCCTTATATCCCTGGGAGGCGCCTCCAGAGGCCTGGGAGAAGTGCAAGTCTTGTTGGACCCATCTACCCTATCGCGGATTCCACCTTCGGTTATGTCATTCCTACGGGAAGCCCTGGCTAACTCGTTACATGAGGTCTTCGTGGTCAGCCTGACTGTGATTGGGGCGGCCTTCATCGTGACGTGGTTCCTCAAAGAGATACCTTTAAGAAAGACCAGGGACACAGCGCATCCTTCCGTAGGGGCGGGTTTGAAACCCGCCCCTACAAAGGGTCACACTGCGGTGGCTCTTTCTAATGATCAGCGCGGTCTAAGCGAATAATAATGACTGAGCTTTCTCGCCGCCAGAAGGCGGTCATCCTGGTAGGCCTAATGATGGGACTCTTCCTTACGTCCCTTAACCAGACCACGGTAGTCACGGCCATGCCTCGCATCGTGGCCAACCTCGGAGGGATGCACCTTTATAGCTGGGTATTCGCTTCCTACATGCTGGGGTCTACCTGCGCCGTGCCCATCTGCGGCAAGTTATCGGACCTTTTGGGCCGGCGGCCGGTCTTCGTGGCCGGCCTGGCCCTCTTCACCATTGCATCAGCTCTGAATGGCTTCGCCCAAAACATGGAACAACTGGTCCTATTCCGAGGAGTGCAGGGCCTGGCGGCTGCGGCTATAATGCCCCTGGTTATGATCATGATTGGAGATATCTTCCCTCCGTCAGAGAGGGGCAAGTTCCAGGGCCTACTCTCCGGCGTCTGGGCGGTTGCCAGCGTTATCGGCCCGTTGGTCGGAGGCTTCCTCGTGGACAACTGGGATTGGCGATGGGTCTTTTTCTTCAATGTGCCGGTGGGCCTGGTTACTATCGTGGTAGCATTCCACGCCCTGAAAGGTCTTGCGCCCCCGAAGCGCAAGCCTTCCATTGACTATCTTGGAATGTTCACCTTTACAACGGGAATTGTGTCCTTGCTGTTGGGACTTCAGCTTGGAAGCACCGAATACCCGTGGGGTTCGCCTCAGATTACCGGCCTTCTTGGAGCCGCCGCTGTCCTTCTATTCATTTTCGTGTTGGTGGAAAGGGTGGTCGAGGAGCCGATACTGCCTCTGCCTCTTCTTAAAAACCCGGTCTTTGCGGTCACCGCATCGGCGGCCTTTTTTACCGGCATCGCCATTTTTTCTACCATCACCTTCGCGCCTCTGTTACTTCAGGCAGTCCTCGGCACGTCGGCAACCCGCTCCGGAGTGCTGATGATGCCCCAGGCCTTGGGTCTCGTCATAGGAAGCACCCTGGGAGGGTTCATCATCGCCAGGACCGGCTACCGGATCGTCATCTGGATAGGCACGGCTTTTATGGCCATTGGGATATACCTGCTAACCCTGATTGGGACCCAAAGCAGAGACGAGGTGATTCTAATCTCCATGACCGTCATGGGACTGGGATGGGGGGCTACCGGCCCAACCTTCACTACCATTGTCCAGAACACCGTTGAACATGCCCAGATCGGAATCGCTACCTCCAGCGTACAATTCTTCCGGCAGATCGGGGCAACCCTCGGTATCACACTGATGGGCGCATTTCTAACCCTCCGACTGGGGCCTGCCATCCAAAGCCGTATGACAGAGGGGTCTCTCGGTCCTCTCACGGGGGCGAAGGCCGGGGGATCCTTGAACGCCCAGGCCCTGCTCGATTCGGCTACGGCTGCCAGTCTGCCGCCTTCAGCACTGGAGGCCGTGCGTAACGCACTGGCAGCTTCCTTGAACGAGCTCTTCTACCTGGCGGCTGGCGCGGCGGTCCTCAGCTTCGTCTTTTGCCTTTTCTTGAAGGAAGTTCCCTTAAAGAAGCAGTGGAAGACCGACCCATCGCTGCGTAGGGGCGATTCATGAATCGCCCCTACAGGACGGTCTAGCCCCGTTTTCGCAATTAAAAAGCCATTTACATTTAAAGAATAGCTAAGAATAAGGGCATTTAGGAGCTGGTGCTGCCATGAATATCATCGAGACTCAGGATCTGGTAAAGCGGTTCGGAGACCTCACGGCCGTAAACGGGGTAAGCCTCAGCGTGGCCCCAGGGGAGGTCTTTGGATTCCTCGGTCCCAATGGAGCCGGTAAGACCACCACAATCAACATGCTCTGCACACTGGTGCGCCCAACCAGCGGAAAGGCCTGGATCAATGGCTACGAGGTTACAGCCAACCAGAAGCAGGTGCGGAGGTCCATCGGGCTAACCTTCCAGGACCCCAGCCTGGACGTCCAGCTTACCGGCGCGGAAAACATGGAATTCCACGCCGCCATTTACGACGTGCCCCGCCTGGACTCCAGGGTGCGCATCGAGCAGTTGCTGCGGATGGTGGAGCTATGGGACCGGCGGGGCGACCTGGTGCGCAATTACTCCGGAGGCATGCGCCGCCGTTTAGAGATCGCCCGTGGCCTGCTGCATCATCCACGAGTCCTTTTCCTGGACGAGCCCACCCTCGGCCTGGACCCTCAAACCAGGGAACATATCTGGAGTTATATTATGAACTTGAGAAAGGAAGAGGGAGTTACCATCTTCCTTACCACCCATTACATGGACGAGGCGGAACACTGTGACCGAATCGCCATCATAGACCACGGGCGAATCGTGGCCCTGGACACCCCATCCAACCTCAAGGCATTGGTCCGTGGTGACATTATAGAAGTGCGCTCCACCAACGAAGAGGAGACTGTCAGGCAGATCGAGGCCCGGTACGGCGTTGCCGTAACTCGCGAGAACGGCCGTATTTCCCTGGAGACAGCGAACGGCG
>JAUYDP010000387.1 GCA_030691805.1 Dehalococcoidia bacterium
GTGGGAGCCTTCTATGCCTACTACAACGGCTTCATCGGGCCGGAGATATTCTCCATCGTCAGTGTGGACACCGTGGTACTGGTCATGCTCATGTTTGGCGGCATGGGGACCCTCCTTGGACCGGTCCTGGGAGGAGCGATTTTCACCGTGGTGAACGAGATTGTTAGACCTCTTGGTCCCCTAAATTTACTGGTTTACGGGGCGTTCCTGGTCATCCTCTTCGTCCTATTCCGAGAGGGGTTGGTCGCTGCTATTCAAAGGGTCGCCGAAAAGTTGGCCTCACGTAAGTCCTCAGACCCCCCTTCGAGCCTGCCCTCACCAACCTCAGGGAGAGCCAGGGCGAGCCATGATTGAGGCCTGGCACCGATATATACTAGCCCAAACGTTACAAGCACACGTTATGGTCGCATCCATCAATGGACCGAGATCGGTCTTGCCAGGATTCATCGGTCGAACGCACCCGTCCTGATAAGTCATTAGGGAGGTCTGATGGCATACTTCCATGGAGTCAAGGTAGCCGTAGGGGCAATCAACTCAAGTAGTGTCCGCCGAGCAGGGCGTTTTGTTCAGGGGTTCCATGTTGAAGAGGGGAGGCCTCTTCGTGACTAACCACACGCAAATCGGTAGACGCCTTCCCCTTCTGGACGCGGAGGCGAAGGCCACAGGCCAGGCAAGATATTCTTCCGATGTAGTGCTTCCGAGAATGCTCTACGGAAAGATATTGAGGAGCACTTTGCCGCACGCGCGGCTTCTTAGAGTTGATACCTCCCAGGCCGAGAGACTTGCCGGCGTAAAAGCCGTGGTCACCGGTCGTGATACCTCAGGGGTGAAGTACGGCAACGTGGTAGTCCCGGAGGGCTTCAGGGATAGGCTCGCTCTGGCCATAGACAAAGTGCGCTACATCGGTGATGAGATCGCCGCCGTGGCGGCCGTTGATGAGGACACGGCCCAAGAGGCTCTCGGGCTCATCGAGGTCGAATTCGAGGAGCTCCCGGCCGTCTTCGACCCCGAGGAGGCCATGAAGCCCGGAGCGCCGCAGATTCACGCGCACGTCGAGCGTAACATAAGCCGCAGACAACTGATGGAATTCGGCGATGTCGCCAAAAGTTTCCGGGACGCTTACCTGGTAAGGGAAGACCAATTTGCCACACAGGCTACGTCCCACGTTCCCCTGGAGACCCACGGCTGTGTTGCCATGTACGAGTCCCCATGTAAGCTAACGCTTTGGACTTCCACCCAAGTCCCCTTTTACGTGCAGGATGACCTGGCCATGACTTTAAAAATGCCCAGGGGCGACATCAGGGTAATTAAGCCGGTTACCGGCGGAGGCTTCGGAGGTAAAGCTGACGGCATGGATGCCACCGATTTCTGCGCTTCCCTCCTGTCTATCAAGACGGGGCGCCCTGTGAGAGTAGCTAACACCAGGGAGGAGGAGTTTTCGGCTACCCGAAGGCGCCACCCTATGATCATCCGCTTGAAGACCGCGGTGGCCCGTGACGGCACGCTTTTGGCCAAAGAGTGCCACCTCATCCTGGATGGGGGGGCTTACAACCATCAAGGCCCAATCACTCCAATGGTCTTCAGCACCCGCTTCATGTTGCCCTACCGGCAAGAGGCCATTCGTTGTGACGCCAGCCGGGTCTACACTAACAAGTCCCCTTCCAGCGCCATGAGGGGTTTCGGCTCACCCCAAATTCACTTCGCCCAGGACGTGCAGATGGACCTGATAGCCGGGGACCTGGGTGTGGACCCCCTGGAGTTACGCCTGAAGAACGGTCTGGAAACGGGGGAGACCACTATATCCGGCTTCCATATCTTTAGTTCCGGCTTTAGAGAGACCCTGCGGCGGGTTAGAGGGGTCCGTGTCCCTACGGGAGTCAAGGCTGGCGATGCTTTGGCCGGCTGGGGTTTGGGCTGTACCGGGTTTCCCTGCGGGACCGGCAGGAGGTCGCATTCAGGCTCTGAGGCCTACTCAGGAGCCACGGTGGTGGCCCACGAGGACGGCTCTGTGACACTGCTGACTGGAGCCGCCGACGTAGGCCAGGGGTCAAATACCACTCTCTCCCAGATAGTGGCCGAGGAGCTGGCGATCCCGTTGGAGCGTGTTAAGACCGTAAGTGCAGATACGGCCATCACCCCCAGGGACTTCGGCGCGTATTCGAGCCGGACCACGATGATGGCTGGGAACGCCGCCTTGGAGGCTGCGAGGCGAGTGAAGGAGCAACTCCTGGACGCGACTGCCCAGGCCCTGGAGGCCAATGTTTCGGACCTGGTCTTGAAAGACGGGCGGATTGAAGTGAAGGGTAGCCCGGAAAGGGGCCTCACCTTTGCCGAAGCCGTAGTCGGAGCTCACAGGTCATCGGCAGGAAGAGACGTCAAGGGCGAGGGAGCATTCATCCCGGTAACAGCAGAGGGGTCCCCCTCCTGGAGCTTTGGCACCAACGCCGCTCACGTTGAAATCGATCGTGAGACCGGCCAGGTTGTGGTCCGGAGGATGGCCGTTGCCCGCGATTCCGGAGTAGAGATAAACCCCATGGCCGTGGAAGGCCAGATTGAAGGCTCCGTTCATATGGGAATCGGCTTCGCCCTTACCGAGGAATTGATGACGCAGCAGGGCCAGGTGCTGAACCCCTCTTTGCTGGACTACAAGGTTGTGACCCCCTTGGAGATGCCACCCATTGACGTGCTGCGCGTGGATGTAACGGACCCGGTCGGCCCTTTCGGCGCCAAGGAAGTGGGGGAAGGGGCTGTCGGGCCAAATGCCCCAGCCATAGCCAACGCCATCCTTCACGCCGCAGGAATCCAGGTAAAGACCCTTCCCATCAAGTCCGAGAGGGTGCTTGAGGCCCTGAAAGAAACGTCATAGAACAGCGATCAGCGCTCAGGTTTCGCATTTTTGACTTGAAGTATTGTGAACTTCGACAAGGGATTCGACCGTGTGATTGGCATCCAACGGGTTGAACCTTAGGGCTTACCGCTCATAATCGCTGGGGCAAGCCCGTGGTCAAAGGGTACGGGTTTCCCGGCCGTGCCCGAGGACTATGTCGTGGCTCCACTTTGTCGAATAAGAGCAAACCCTGGTCTCTCTAAGACGCTAGCCACCTCAGCCGACCTGGCGGGCCGAAGTATAGACAACGACTTCGACCTCTTCGAGGACGCTCTCCAGCGGCACGGGCTCCCCCAACTGCCTGCGCGCGTCGATATGCAGGCGGATGGCATCCTTGATATTCTCCAAGGCCTCTGCATAGGTCTCACCCTGGGTGTAGCAGCCTTGAAGGGTGGGGCACGAGGCCACGAAGAGCCCATCCTCGTCCTGTTCGATGATTACATTGTACCTGTACGTACTCATCCTTTCCCCCTCGATCTTGTTCCATGATAATATACCCTATTCCCTTTGGTACGTAGCTACCCCGTACTCCCCCCTGACGGGGAAGGGACCCAATTCCAGGGTAGAGTGTCCCTTATCCCAACCAGAGAATGATGACGTGTGGTCCGAGGGCTACCCCGCGCCAGAGGATACAGACCCGCGTGAGGTCTACCTGGAGCTCGCACTCACGGCTATTGGCCCAAGGCTGATTTTATGCCTTTGGTGGCAGCGGCATCTCGGGCCTGGGGGATTAAGGACAAGTTGTTACATGGCAACCCTGAGGGGATTCGGGGTAGGCACTACCTGTGTGCTTCGCAAAGCGACTTGGTGAAGGTACAGTCATTCGCCATGCGCATCATAGCTTCCCTATTCGATTTCGCCGAAGGCAAGAGAGAATGTGGATGTCCCATAAGTCGATAGATAAGCCCTTCAGTACGAAATCTTACGACAATGGCTTACCAGCGTTCCGCTACCCTTGATCGGGTTAGCCACCCTTGTACAAGGGCTAAAGACCAAAAGACCATAGGCAAGCCCGCTGAAACGAACAAAGCTGAATTAGATCAGATGCCATATCCTGTTTCAGTGCGGCAATACTGGGAGCATCCAGGCGTTTACGGCTGCACCATTGCCCCGCGTCGACCAATGCGTCTTCCACATCTTTCCAGAGGTCGCTGAATTCACTCGGAGCTCCGCCAGTATCCCATAGACCCGCGTCAATCCCGTAAGCTTTCCACCAAAACGCGACTTCGTCCCTACCCACATTTGCTTGTCGAAAATAGCTTGCACAGGCCGCCGAAGCAAGTCGGAGCATGAGGGTGGCTCGGGCAATTACTGGCAACGCGCCAGCTTCGCCCGAAGAAGAGCCTTTCTGTGCTGCGATAGTCAGAAGCTGAAGGTCCGCAACTTCTTTTTGCCGAACGAGGAAATCCACCATTCCCCCAGCCTTCGCGGGGACAGGATAACCCATCGCATTAACTGCCTTCGTCACGAAATCCCGGTGGAACTTGGGTGCGCGTGAAGACCCAGGGAACTTGCTCCGGAAACCCGTTTCCAGGGCGATCCGAAGAAGATGCCGGTCTAAGATGGAGAAAGAGCCCCCAGTTCCCGGCTCGCATGCCCTCCAGAACTCCGTTACCATCGTCAGGCAGTGCATAGCATCAGCTCTTGGGGTTTCCTGCAATCTGGTCGGGCGGTAGCTTACGGTGTTCCGGAGCTCCTGATCCTGAGAAAGAACGCGCAAGTCCAGGCTCCAGGCGCGTAGCCAGTTGGCTGCAACAGTTGTTCGTGCCGCTCGGCTGACACCGGCATTCTCTAGCCAGCCGCCAACCGAGGCACCGTCAATTCTCAACAATTGCAGGAGCCTAGACGCATTCGGCTTGAGGCTTGCCCAATGCTCCAAGGCCAGCCACGTCAACCCGTGCGTGCCTTCGCCTCTCACTAAGTGACATGAGCCCGCTGAGTCGATGCATACGTGGTCTTCATTGAATATGCCTATGCCTTCGCTTGCCAAGAATGCAATTGATGCCCTGAGCTCAGCATAGTACGCCAGGTGAAGCGCACTCGCCCAATCTCCATTCAGCAGCGATGCCACCGCCTGCGAAAGAAACGCCCAGCCATCGGAGCAGTGTAACGGTATGGATGCCGCCAAGTAAGAGGCCAGCTTCTTCGGATCATGAGCTTGATTTGCCCTTTCGTTCTTGAGAGCTGCAAGAACGTCATTCTTATACCGATTGTTTCTTAACCAATGGCCGTCTCTAAGATAGGGCCGAAGCTTCCCCATACCAAGCAATATGCTTTCGTAGGAAGCTTTCGCCAGGACAGCGCTCTTTTTCGCCGACAGTTTTGGTCTTGCTACCGCCATGTTACTTACGTCTCATTTTTCTGGTAGCCGAGTTCCATTAGCACCCTTTTGCCGGCTAACCTGACACTCTCGTCTTCAGAGTTCAGCGCAACGAGCAAGAGCTCTTTCCGTAGCTCCTTGTAACCTCCACTACCCCTGTAAACCATCTGGGCCCGCCGTTGATGGTCCTCCAGACCCGGTGCTGCTGACGTCCGCCAGTCGAATTTGGCCAGGCATTCCGCGATACTCTTTAAGTAGGCCACTAAGTGACGCCTGCGCCGAAGAGACTTCAGAGCCCCAGTAACCTCTGTTTCTTCTATTAGGTCACTAGGGCAATCTATCTGCCATTCTGCCAAATCGAGGTCGCTAGCTTGCACAAAGCACAAGTCGTTTGTTACCTGGAGCACAGCACGCACCCCTTGATCTGTAGCCAAGAGGCTAAAGCGCCCGGAAAAAGCAGGGTCCTCAGAGGACTCCTGAGACGTAATGCCTTCGCTCTCCTTCCGCAAGGACTTTGCCCAGGGTTCATTGCACCCATTTATCGCGCTCTTGAACTCCTGCCAGACCATGATAAGAAAAGAGGCTTGCTGTAGCCTGCTCCAGGGCAACACTCCCGCTGATTCGGACAGTTCTTCGCCAAAGAGACCCCCGATCTTAACCCCAGGTCCTTCGCGTCGTTTAACATAGCTAGCCATGAGGGATCTGATGAACGCGGCTTGAGTGACATCTCCGCCGCCAGGTTCACCAAGCATATTTATCCTGTCCTTCCAAGGGCTCCCTGGGTGCGCCCAGAGCACCTCAGTTAGCTCTTGGGCTCCCGTCTCCCGATAAATCCGCGGTCCCTCGAACCTCTCTAGCCATTCCTGAGTGCGCAATAGTGGGTACAAATCGAACGCAAGAGAGGCATTGATCCTCTTAGGCTTAATGTTGATTGTCCAAAAAAGATATGCCTGCCAAGTGATATCCAAACCAAGGAATGCCACTACGGGCATTTCGTAGGTTCCATCGAATTCTTCTTGCTTTTCGAACGCCCACAGGCGATGCTGCCCGTCGATAATCTCAATCGGAGAAGCCTTGCTCGGTCGCCAATCAGGGGCCTGGCAACCCTGAGGCAGCATCACCTTCGCAGTAGATTGTGATAGCTGACTTACTCTAACAACATCCTTTTCATCAATTATCCGTCCGTAGCGTTTGCTTCCTGCGGGTAGTATGTTTGCCACAATCGCCGTTGGCAACCATCCAGGCATCTGCAGATCCCCGAAGCGTCCCGACTTGGAATCGTTGTCCTTCAGTACCGACCAAGGGAATCCCCCACGCACATATCTGGCAATTTCCCGTGAACGTTCTTCCTCGTGGCGACGCTGTATGCCGAGGTCTTGGGACCGGGGTTTCTCTGGGCGACGCCGGTATATCCCCGAAAGTCTACGCAGCAGAGCCGCCGAGATGGAGAATACCAAAAAATGGGGTTGCGGTTTGACTCGCCGGTCCCGATCGGAAAACCTGACCGTTTCCCAATCGTGAAGCCATTGGTGCACGACAATTGCCTGCAACTCATATGGTCCAGTTTCTTTGTCCCAATCACCCTTCGGTCTCATTCGTGACCATCCTTATTTGATGCGCTCGGTTGGCTTCTTGAGAATAAACAGATACTCATGAGCCATCAGCATACCGCGGATGTTGCGTGCCACGTAGAACTCAGACGAACGATCCTTATGCTGCGTTTTCACTACAATGCTATCCACTTCGAAATGTTCGTCAAGGAAACTTTGTAGGGTTTTCATCCCCAATGGCACTGTCTTTCCACGCTTTCGGACATCTCCGATCAAAACACCGCAGATTCCCCCAGGAGATAGCACTTCCATAGCCTCACGCGCAAAAGCCCGCATTCTTGCACAAAAGACTTCAGGGTCGCTTATCAGTGCTAAGTCATTACTGTCACGGCCTGTATATGCCAGTGAATCTAAGTAAGGTGGGTGGACGCAGAGGAGTCTGACTTCACCGCGCGCAACATTGTGGTTAGTCAATAAACGGCTTAGCTCCAAGGCGCTGCCCTCTATTACCTTAGGACGACAAGCTAGATCAAGGGTAATGGCACCATCTCTACTTGCGAGATCCTCCATCTCTCTTAGCTTGGCATTTGTCGTTTGAAGAGCAAGCTTGCTAATGTCTAGTCCGATGCTAGGTCTCCCAAGCAGCCACGCTTCAATAAGTGTGGTACCGCCCCCGACAAACGAGTCAACAACGATATCTCCCCTTTTGGTATATCGCTCTATTAAGTTGCGTGGTATCTGCGGTGGCCAATTGCCTCGATAGTCACCCGAGTGTACGGCCCAGTCTCCTCGACGAGGAAAGTCCCATACAGTTCTTGTAGCCAACGTAAAGCCGTCGGGTTGCCAAACTGTTCTACCATTCTTGGGCGGCGGTGTATACGGGAGCCTACCAGCTTCGACTTCCTTCCGGATAGACCGCTCTATGACAGTCCATGAAAAAAGAAGCCTACCGTTGCCTGCGCGAAAGAGCCGCATGATACGTTTGAGAGGGTATCCAAGGCCGCGAAGCTTGACGAACATCTCTGCCCATTGTTCCCACTGTTCTACGTGTTTTACTTTGAAGTGACGTACAATAGAACGGGCGACCCTCTCGCCGCAGAAGCACGTAACCACCCGGTCGCCGTCTTCATAGTTCACGGTAACCGCCTCTAGTTCAGTAGGGCGATGCGCCTCAATCAACCCGGTGTCCGCTTTTTCAGGCCTCACAGTTGCCGTCCAGCTAAGTTCTTGGCTTCGGTTCAAGCCGATTATAGGCTTCTGGCGCCCCGAGCACAACCGGCCTGTTGACGGACTTCGAAGTCTAAGCACGCGATGAGACGCTCCATAGGGTCTGTGCAATCTACTTGGACGAGGGTATGCTGACCGTTAGCCTGCAACAGCGTCGCGGTCACCCTCAAGGCGCTCTTTAGCCCACCACCCCACTTGCTGAAACGATAGTTGGTAAGGACCTAATGATTTAGTGAGAACGTGCCCCTTCATGGCTATCCCTCATTTCGTTCCCGGCACGAGCCTCTGGAGCCCTTGCCGGCCGCATGGCGGCTCTACCATGCGCCCGAGAAAGCCCTGGTTACTAGCGGCAGATACGCTCGGGGTCGAAGCCCAGCCGCCACTACCGTCTGGGTCAGGACCGTCGAGGCGCTGGTGTTGAAGTTGCTGTCGCCTCCGTACACGGCGCTTATGCTGTGGGAGCCCACCGACAGAGTTGAGGTGACGAAGCTGGCCGGACCGGGCCAGAGAAAGTCAGTGCCCAGGGCGGTAGGTCCGTCGTTGAACGTCACGCTGCCCGTGGGAATGCCGGCAGTGGAGGTGACCGTGGCGGTGAAGGCCACCGACTGCCCAAGGGCCGCGGGGTTCGGCGAAGAAGCCAGCGTAGTGGTGGTAGCAGCAGTGTTCACCGTCTGGGTCATGGGCGAAGAGCCGCTTGTGTTGAAGTTGCTGTCCCCTCCGTACACGGCGCTTATGCCGTGGGAGCCCACCGACAGAGTTGAGGTGACGAAGGTGGCGGCGCCGAACGAGAGGGCGCCCGTACCCAGGGTGGAGATCCCGTCCTTGAACGTCACCATCCCCGTGGGTGTGCTCAGCATGTCGGCCTGCGGGAAGGTGACCCTCGCAGTAAAGGTCACCGACTGGCCGAAGGCCGAGGGGTTGGCCGAAGAAGCCGTTGTCGTTGTGGTCCGCGCAGGAACGCTATACATGCCGACACGATACGACGTCTTGTTTCCCGCAGTGGTAAAGCCACCCCCGGCGTACAGGTTGCCGCTGCCGTCCACCAACAGGGCATCAACGCCGCTGTTAATTCCGCTGCCCAGGGGCGACCAGGCGTTGCCGTCCCACTTGGCCACATAGTTGGCGCTAACCCCCCCGGCGGTGGTGAAGAGGCCCCCGGCGTAGAGGTTCCCGCTGCTGTCCGCGGCGAGGGCGTTAACGTAGGTGTCCACCCCACTGCCCATGGCCGACCAGTCGCTGCCGTCCCACCTGGCCACGTTGTGGACGAGATACGGCCCTGCGTAGCCGAAGCCTCCCCCAGCGTAAAGGTTCCCTATGCCGTCCGCGGCAAGGGCGGCGATGGGTCCCTCCAGTACGCTATCCAAGACCGACCACGACCTCCCGTCCCACCTGGCCACGTGGTTACCGAGTGTGGAGGCAGAGTCGGCAGCGTACAGGTTGCCTCTGCCATCCAGGGCCAGGGCAGTAACGACGTTGTTGATTCCGCTGCCCAAGGCCGACCACGTGCTGCCGTCCCACTTGGCCACATGGTTGGCGCTAATCCCCCCGGCGGTGGTGAAGCTGCCCCCGGCGTAGAGGTTACCGCTACCGTCCGTGGCAAGGGCGTTAACGGAGCTGTCCACCCCGCTGCCCAAGGCCGACCAAGCGCTGCCGTCCCACCTGGCCACGTTGTTGGCGCTGATCCCCCCGGCGGCGGCCGCTCCTCCGGCATCGGAGGCGTCCCCAAGGCGGGTAAAAGTACCCCCAGCGTACAGGTTGCCGCTGCCATCCAGGGCCAAGGCGCCGGCCCCGATGTTAATCCCGCCCAGGGCCGACCAGAAGCTGCCGCCCCACTTAGCTACGGGGTTAGGCGCGGGGGGAACCGTGCCGTTTGCACCCCCACTGGCATAGAGGTTGCCACTCCCGTCCAGGGCCAGGGCGCTGACCACGTTCCACTCCCAGCACCCAGGGGGAGATGGGCACCCAGCGCCAGGCAAGAGCGACCCAATCGCGACGAACTGGCCCGACCATCTATTGTCGTTGGAGTCGGCCCGGGCCGCCAGTCGCGGCGCCGCCAGGGAGGCGATGAGAGTGCCAATGAGCAAAAGATGAAAGGCTCGGCAGCGCAACTACACTGATCTCCTGTCCATGGCTGTCATCTTATAGCTCGATGCCGAGCTGATGCCAAATAGGTCAACGGACCGCCAACAAGAATAGCTCTGGCATGATAAGCGCCGGAATGCTTGCCCACCTATCACCCCGTGAATTCTGTAGTAATGTTCCCCGGACTCCCGTCATAGCAACAACCAAGGCCGACCCCCTTCGCTAGCGCAAGGCCCTTGCCACAAGGCCAGCGAGAAACGCGTATTGCAGAGACCTCTGGTTTCAGCCTTGTCACAGGGATCCCCTTTTGGCCATCTTGGAGGCCCTGGGGTCGTCTCGTCGAACTAGCCGGTACCCTGGGCAGGTAGGATTATCGCTGTGGAGCCTCTGCCTGAGCTGGAACCCTTCTTTAAGCTTGCAAGGGAGCCTTCCGAAGAGTTGTCACACCGTTTAGGGAAGTGGCGACCCCGAGGGGATTCGAACCCCCGATCTCCACCGTGACAGGGTGGCATGTTAGTCCGCTACACCACGGGGCCGTGTACCGAGGTTAACTGATGCTACTTGATTATAGCAAAACGTGGGGGCAAGTTCAAAAAGCCCGCTGGCCACCGGCGCACCCGGGCCGGCGGCCAGCCCCTTCTTCTATAGATTATCCTGGGATAATAAAGAGATTTTCGGGCTACTTGCCGCTCCCGATCCTGAACATCTTGGTCCCGCAGGTGGGGCAAGTTCCCTGGGTGGCCGGACGACCGTTCTTCATCTTGATCTGGCTGGGGCTCTTCATCTCCTTCTTCGTCCGGCACTTCATGCAATAGGCTTCCATTCTGCTCTCCTTTCTAAATTGGCAGCTTTACGCTTGCCTAGTCACAAATCGTACACGAGCCTTTTGCGTATGTCAATACGTTTATCCACGTTTTTGGGACGAGTTTTTTGAACTTGTCCTGGGACGGCCCCTAAACCCCCTGGAAGGGAGTTCAAGGTGAGCCTCCGGCGCTTTATATTTGTATAGGGGGACATCCCCCTGAACCCCCATAATAATGGCCTACAAGGCCCCTTAATTTGCAAACCTATTCGTGCTCCCGTATAATATTACTGTACCAATCACCTTTCTTTGGGGTAGTATGACCGGATTAGTTGAGATCAGATGGCATGGACGCGCCGGGCAGGGGGTAGTGACCGCGTCGGAGCTTTTAGCCCAGACGGCCCTGGGTGACGGGAAGTACTTCCAGGCCTTTCCTGAGTACGGCCCGGAACGTATGGGAGCGCCCGTGAAAGCCTACACCCGCATCAGCGACGGTCCCATCTATAATTACAGCGGGATCGAACAACCGGACGTGGTGGTAGTCCTCGACCCTACCCTCCTGGGTGTCGTTGACGTAGCCAGCGGCCTGGACGGGGACGGAATTCTTCTGGTCAACACCTCCATGGACCCGGCGGGCGTAAGAGCAAAATCCGGCTACAACGAGGGTAAGGTCTATACGCTGGACGCCACTCGCATCTCCCTGGACACTATCGGCAAGAACATCACCAATACACCCATGCTAGGGGCTCTCCTCCGGGCAACGCCGGTGGTTACCCGGGATAGCGTCATGACTACCTTCCAGGAAAAGATGGGGGCCAAACTCAAGGCCAAAGTAGTGGAGGCCAACATCGAAGCTTTCAACCGTGGCTATACCGAGGCGAAAGAGGGCTAGTATGGCGCTGAAAGGCTGGAGAGATATCCCGATTGGTAGCGTTATCCCCGGTGGCGGCACCTCTGTAGAATACAATACGGGCGGCTGGCGGTCGCACCGACCTAAGTTGGACCGGGAAAAATGCAACGACTGCCTCCTCTGCTGGATGATGTGCCCCGACTCAAGCATACATACCGAGAATGCCAAGCTGACCTCTTTCGATTGGGATCATTGTAAGGGCTGCGGCATCTGCGCCGAGGTCTGTCCCATCACGGCTATTGACATGGTGGAGGAGGCGTTGGTAGAAGAGTAATGAAGACGGCTCTTGTACCCACCGGCAAGCTGGTCAAGGGCATACCCCTGGCCTTGGACGGCGCCAAGATCGTGGCCTACGCTATGAAGCAGATGAACCCGGATGTGGTGCCGGTTTATCCCATTACGCCCCAGACCGAGATCGTGTCCGCCTTCAGCGAATACGTCGCCAACGGCGAGGTGGACTCAGAGATGATAAACGTAGAGAGCGAGCACGCCGCCATGAGCGCCTGCATCGGGGCATCGGCTGCCGGCGCTCGCGCCCAGACGGCTACCACCTCCGCGGGAATGGCCTTTATGTGGGAGGTCCTTTATGTGGCCTCCGGCTCCCGCCTCCCCATCGTCATGCACTTTGTAAACCGTGCCCTTTCTGCCCCTCTGAACATCCACTGCGACCATTCCGACTCTATGGGGGCCAGGGACTCCGGCTGGATCCAGCTTTTCGGAGAGAATGTCCAGGAGGCCTACGATAACGCCCTCCAGGCGATACGCATTGCGGAGCACCCCGATGTACTGCTACCCATCATGCACACTCAGGACGGCTTCGTTATCAGCCATGGGATCGAAAGAGCCGAGGTGCTGCCGGATGAAGCGGTACGCGAATTCATAGGCACCTATAAGCCCCAGTACTCCCTGCTCGACCCTAAGCAGCCCGTTACCTATGGCCCGGTAAACCTCCAGGACTACTATTTTGAACACAAGCGCCAGCAAGTTGATGGCATGGAGAAGGCGTTGGGGGTAATCCCACAGGTAGCCGAGGAGTACGAGCGCCTGTCCGGCCGGCATTATGGCCTGCTTGACCCTTACCGCATGGACGACGCCGAATTTGTGATCGTAATCATGGGTTCCGCAGCGGGCACGGCCCGTGGCGTGGTGGCGGAGCTACGTGGAAAGGGCATCAAAGCTGGCCTCCTCAAGATACGTTGCTACCGGCCCTTCCCAGCGAAGGCTGTAGCGGACGCCCTACGGGGCAAGAAAGCCGTGGCTGTCATGGACCGGGCAATCTCCTTCGGCGCACAGGGTAACCCGGTCTTCCTGGATGTTTCGACGGTGCTTAACACCTACCGGCTGGATACCAGGGCTGTTGACTTTGTATACGGCCTGGGGGGTCGGGATGTAATGCCCAGACACATCCACCAGGCCTTCCAGGAGATCTTGCAGGTAGCAGAGACCGGAGAGACTACTCCGGTGGTAAGATACCTGGGATTACGGGAATAGAGGAGCAAGATGGCTCTTAGCCTAAAAGAACTAAGCAAGCTTGACCAGACCTTTGCCCCTGGACACCGCCTGTGTGCGGGATGCGCAGAGAGCATTATCGTGAGGCAGGTCCTCATGGCCGCCGGAGACCCGGTGGTGGTGGCCAATGCCACAGGGTGTCTGGAGGTAGCCACGAGCATCTACCCCTTCACCTCCTGGCGGGTCTCCTGGATCCATAGCGCCTTCGAGAACGCCGCCTCCACCATCAGCGGGGTAGAGACCGCCTACCGGTCCCTGGTAAAGCAGGGGAAAATGGAAGACGTAGGGATGAAATTCATCGTCTTCGGCGGAGACGGCGCCACCTATGATATCGGCCTCCAGTTCCTTAGCGGAGCCCTGGAACGGGGCCACCGTTTCCTCTACGTTTGCCTCAATAATGAGGCCTACATGAACACGGGCATCCAGCGTAGCGGCAGTACTCCCAGAGGCACCTGGACCACCACCTCCCCGGTGGGCGAGGCTATCGTTGGCAAGCGGGAATACCCCAAGGACATGACGGCCATCGTCGCCGCCCACGGCATTCCATACGTCGCCCAGGCCGTGCCCAGTCAGTGGCGGGACCTGATGACCAAGGTGCAGAAGGCCATCGCCGCAAATGGACCGACCTTCATAAACGTTCTGAGCTCCTGCAATCGGGGCTGGCGCCATGACACCTCCCAGACCATCGCCGTCTCCAAGCTGGCCACCGATACCTGCGTTTGGGCCATCTACGAGATAGACCATGGGGTCTGGAAGCTTAACTATAAGCCCAAGAAGAAGAAGCCAATAACCGAGTGGTTTGAGTCCCAAGGCCGTTTCAGCCATCTGCTCCGCCCGGAGAACCATGCCCTGGTGGAACAGCTTCAAGAAAAGGTAGACAAGGACTGGAAAGCCCTGCTGGAAAAGTGCGGCGAGAAGACCTAGGGATCCAGGCGGACCTTCCAGCCAATGGGTAAGAAAAACCAGGAACGGCAACCCTCAACCCCAAGACTATCAGAAGAAGTCTTAAACGAGTTGGTAGCCAGGGCCGTTGGATTGGACCCTGGTGGCGAGGAATTCTCTTCTTTCCTCTTGAGGCTTCGCTCCATCCCCGCCGGCGCCTTTCCCCAATTCGCAAATGCCCTCGCCAGGCAGGGGCAGGAAAAGGCGCTGCCTATTCTACTGGCCCTAGCCTGTGCAGAAGACCTGGCGCCAGCCGCGGTGGAATCTATAGGCTGGGTCCAAAGCCTGGAGGCGGCCAGCCTTTTGCAGGCTCAGTCCGATGCCAGCCCTTCCCGTGAGATAAGAAAGGCCGCCGGACGCGGCCTCCATCGCCTCCGCAGCCTCGGCCTCCACGTGGAGACCGCCGGCGAAACCGCCGCCGTACAGGCATCGCAGGTCGCTCCTGCGCCCCAGCCAAGACCTACATCCAAGACTCGCGCTTGGGCCAGTGCTGTGGATGGCCATGGCAGCCGCTTTCTCTTCCTTGAAATGCCCAGGCCCTTTAGTGGCGGCGTCCTGGTCTTCATGATGGTAAACGACAAGTCGGGCATCCTGGAGGCGCGGGCCGGGCACGTACACGTGGACGAAGACGCCCAGAACAGGGTAGACGAGGTCTCCGGACAGAGCCGCTTACCCCATACCGAAATCCCCTTCGATTATGCCCGCCACATGGTGAAAGAGGGGCAGCAAAAGGCTCAGGAACATGGTCAGCCCCTACCCGTAGACTACATGGTCTGGAAAGAGAGCATCGGACAACCGGAAGGCCACTGGGAAAAGCCTCCGGTCTACCAGGAGCTAAATGCCGCAAAAGTCCTGATGGAGCCTGGACTTCTGGAGGAATCGGACCGGCTTCTGGACCTGCGTGAGTTTCGGAGCTGGTTCTTGGAAACCGATGAGATGCGGCCCTATGCTCAGGAGATGGAACAGGCGCGCCACGGCAGCCTGGTGCTGAGTCAGGAAGCCCAGATGAAGAGGCAAGAACGAGTCCTGACCAGGGCGATGGAAGACCTCTTGGGCGGTGAAGACCGCGCCGTCTATAAAAAACGCCTGGAGGAGATGAGCTACCTGCTGCTTCGCACGGACAGGGAGAGAGCGGCCAAGATTGCGCTGGCAGCGGCGGCAGCCCTGGAGCAGGAGCAATCCCCTAGTCGCATTTACCTGCCGGGTTCCCGAGCCGCCAACCTGGCTATCGGCGAGCGGTCGCCCCTGGCCGGGCATCCCTTCTTCAAACGGCTGGTAGCGGAAAGCCTGGAACGGGCACTCGGTGAGATAACCCGGGATAGAAAAGTCATTGTAGCAGGATAGAAAGGTAGGTAGAGCGATGCCCCGTTGGATGCGCGCCCTGATTGTAGTAATACCCCTGGCGCTAATGGCGGTGCTGGTTACCGCAGCGTGTGAAGAGCCGCCACCCCCAGCCAGCTCGCCAGCCCAGGGAAGCGCCGCCGGAGCCAGGATCTCCGTTGACAAGGAGTCCGTAGACTTCGGCAAGGTGCCCCTGGATAAGGAAGTCCGCGCCGTCTTCAACGTCAAGAACGTAGGGACCGACACTCTCACTTTGCGGGACGTTCGGCTTAGACTTGTGGAGGGCTGTTGACCACCCGATCCGGTTGTAGGTTCTACAACCATCAAACCAGGCCAGTCCACCACGATTATGGTCCCAACTCAGATGCATGAGGGAATGGATGGGCCGCACCTATTCGAGGTCCAGATCCGCTCTAACGATCCCCAGGAGCCTCTAAAGAAGCTAACAATAAAGGGTAACTTCGGGTCCTAGCAGTGGTGATAGTACAGGGGGCCGCTCCTCCGGTAGATGAGGCGGCCCCCAGGCGGATAGGGTTGTTGCGCTGGGGTCTTTTGCGGCGCTTGCTGCTAAGCCGCCTCTACCCAACAGCTTTCCAGGTGGTCGGAGTAGGCTTTCTCGGGTTGCTTCTCTATTTCTCCTTCTTCGGCACCCTCCGGGCGGGCCAGAATTTCAGCACTACGGTTACCTGGATCCTCTGGTGGTCACTTCTGCCCTGGTCCTATCTGCTTCTGGGACGGGTCTGGTGTGCCGTCTGTCCCATCGGCTCCTTGAGCGAATGGGCGCAGCGCCTGGGAGGATGGGGCCGGCGCCTGCCTGGAGCCTTCCTGAAGCGGTACAGCCTATGGCTGATGGCCGTGACCTTCCTCTTCCTGACCTGGGCTGACCGGGTCTGGAACGTGACCGGTTCGCCTAGAGCCACGGGCATCCTCCTGGCCCTGGTGCTTGGCGGCTCCCTGGCCATGGGCTTCCTATACCAGCGGAGGGCCTGGTGCCGATTCCTCTGCCCCATCGGCGCCTTCAGCGGGCTCTACTCCATGGCCTCGAGCCTGGAGCTGCGAACGATCCCGGAGGCCTGCAAGGGGTGCGCCGGTAAGGAGTGCTACTCAGGCAGTGAAAAGGCAGCCGGGTGTCCCTTCTATCAATTTCCCGCTACTATGGACACCAACCGCAACTGTAGCATCTGCGCCAACTGCGTCAAGACCTGTCCCCGCGGAGCAATTGACCTGTTCTTTAGGCCACCCGGGCGCGAGCTTTGGGCGTTGCGCCATCCCCTGCCCGGCGAGGCGTTTCTAGCGGTGCTCCTCGTGTCCGTGGTCTACCTCCAGACCATCAATATGACCACCGCCTTCCCGGTCTTCATGAAATGGCTGGTGGAGTCCACGCCCCTGGGGACCTACGAGCTGGCGCTGACCGCCACTTTCGCCGGATTCATCGGCCTGGTCCTGGTCCTCTACCTGCTGGCCTCCCTTCTAGCAGGTCGCACTGGCGGAGAAGGGTTCGGATTTGGGTTCTCCCGTTTCGCCTATGCTTACATCCCTCTGGCCCTGGCGGGACACCTGGCTCACAATCTCTTCCATTTGCTGATGGAAGGCCCGGCCGCCCTCCAGGCCGCGCTCGACCAGCTTGGATGGCGGCTGGCGCCGGTCGCGGAGACCAGCATAGACGCCGGGCTGATGACCTTTACGTCGGTCACCATGGTCTTGCTGGGACTGGGTGGCAGCGTCTACTTCCTTGTCCGAACAGGGAATGCCCACGCCGTTAAAGGCTGGCGGACGGCCCTGCCCCACCTGGCGCTGGTGCTCGTACTGGGAGCTTTGTATTTACAGATGTTTATTCTGCCGATGAACCCAAGGCATTCACACTAGCGGTCAGCTTGAGCTTGTTGAAAACCATCCAATGGGCCAGTCACGCGGCATCTGTAGTGGCGAGGCATGCCTCGCTGCTACGTGAGCGGCGCCTGGTCGGCCATGGTAGGGAAGACAGCTCCGTACTTTATCAAGTGGCGAGGCATGCCTCGCTGCTACGTGAGCGACGCCTGGTCGGCCATGGTAGGGAAGACAGCTCCGTACTTTATCAAGTGGCGAGGCATGCCTCGCTGCTACGTGAGCGGCGCCTGG
>JAUYDP010000408.1 GCA_030691805.1 Dehalococcoidia bacterium
GGGCAATTGCACCACGTCACCCTTATATCCCGCGATCCTGGGATAGGCGAAGACCCCTCCCAGATAGGGCGCCTGTTCGAAGATGATCACCCCGTGGCCGCGCTCGGCAGCGGTAATAGCCGCCTGCATGCCGGCGGGGCCTCCTCCCACCACCACCACTCGCTTCCTTTTCGAGGACTTTCTAATCCTTAGAACACCCTCCCGGCCGGTGAATGGGTTGACCGTGCAGGCCCGGCCTAGGCCTTTAACCCCTGACCCAGAGCAGTCCTGTAGACAGTAGATACAGCCCCGAATATCCTCCGGCCTATTCTGGCGGGCCTTGGCAGGCCAGTCAGGATCGGCGATAAAGGGCCGGGTGAATGCTATGAAGTCGGCCTGTCCGGATGCCAGGATGGCCTCAGCCGCATCCGGGCCTTTGATCTTGCCGACGGCCACTATAGGGATCCCCACCGCCTCCTTTATCTGGGCGGCCAGGGGTGCCAGGGGAGCCGGCGGCGCGGCCTGTGGGGGCAAGGCCCACCGCCTGGTGTCAGCGGTCCCCGCGCTTACCAGTATCGAGGCGACGCCTTCCTTCTCCAACATGGCGGCCACGGCCTGGGCCTCTTCTACATCGAACCCTTCCGGCAGAAACTCTCGCACGCTCAACTTGACCTGGATGGGGAACTCCGGGCCAGCGCTTTTCTGGATGGCCTTCACCACCCCCAGAAGAAACCGTGCCCGGTTTACCAGGAATCCGCCGTATTCGTCAGTGCGGTGATTATAGACCGGCGAGAGGAGACGGGAGACCAGCTCTCCCCAGCCCGCCTGCACCTCGACGCCATCAAAGCCAGCCTCTCGGGCCCGACCGGCAGCATCGCCGAACGTCCGAATTATTCTCCCCAGCTCAGCGGCGTTAGCCCGCTCGTATAGGCGGACCCTCGCCTCAGCAGAGCCAATTTGGGCCGGGTAGTTCAGGTGAAAGAAGGCCCTGGCTCCCTCCCCATGGATGGCCCTGGTGAGGCGAATGAGACCTGGTAAAAAGGCATCTTCATCTATCCGAAGCTGGGCGCCTCCCCGGTAATCGCGGGGGAAATCAAGGCAGGGACCCTCCACCACAATGAGGGCCGCCCCTCCCTTGGAGCGGGCCCGGTAGAACCCGACCAGTCGGTCCGTTACCTGGCTGTCAGCAGCATAGTGGGTGGGGTAAACACCCATGATAGCCCGGTTCCGGAGACGCAAGCCTCCTATGCGTCCGGGCTGGAAGAGGGTAGGATAAAGCTGCGTTTTATCAACCATCTACTTACGCATCTCCAGGCGCTTGAATCCTTCCGCAAGCGGCACCCCGGCCTTCTCTCCGAATACAGTAGCCCATTCCGTCATCAGGCTGCGCCAACTTTCCAGTGAGCGCATCTGGCTCTCGTGACAGGCCAGGGCATTTAGCTTGGTCTCGAAGGTCGTGGAGATGTCCACGTAACTGTCGGCGTTATCGGAGGAGAAGAGAAAAATCTCTTTCACCTTGTGAGGCTCCAGACCCTCCGCCAACAGCTCAGGATGATGTAGCGGGTCCCTGGAGTAAGGGAAGACCGCATCCATGGTAACTAGCCCGACGATACGGTGGTCCCGATGTAGCTGGTAGTGGCGATAGGGGTCCATGGTAAAGACAATATCTGGCCGGTGTTTCCTGATGAGACGAACCAGGTCCTGCCGGAAGCCATAGGAGTCTTCCAGAGCGCCATCGGGATACCCCAAGAAGACCACTTCCTGGACACCGAGCACACCCGCGGCGCACCACTGCTCACCCTTGCGCACCTGTGTCAGCCGTACAGGCGACAGAGATGGGTCAGGGGTGCCTTTGTCCCCATCGGTGCAAACCACGTAGGTAACATGCGCACCCTCTTTAACCTTGAGAGCGATAGTTCCTGCACACCCAAACTCCGCGTCGTCCGGATGAGCCACTACGACCATGATATTTTCTGCCACACACTGCTCCTTGATCAGACTAAGTCAAGGTAGGGCGTCCACTAAGGGACGCTCCTACGACCCACAACCAGCCCTGGAAAGGGCCTGCTATCCAATAAACGATAACTTGGATAGGGAGGGGCTTTCTAGCCCCGCAACCCAGCCCTGGAAAGGGCCTGCTATCCGGGATAACAACCGGCTATCAAGAGAGACAGGCCGCGCCGGCGCCACAGCAGTCCGGCCAGCCCTGGCTGAGGTCTTCGTACATAGCTTGGACACGGGTGGCGATGTTAGGCCAAGCGTACTTCTCCACCGATTTCCGGGCCGCCCGGCTAAAATGCTCCCGCAACATGTCATTACCCAACAGTGTCTCCAGCCTCTCGGTGAAGGGGTCCGGACATCTCCATGGCACCAGGAAACCCGTCTCGCCATCCCGGACTATCCCGGTCAGCCCACCCACCCTCGAAGCGATTATCGGGGTGCCGCAAGCCAGGGCTTCAACCGCGACCAGGCTGAAACTCTCATAATAGGATGGAACGACGCACAGGTCGGCTGCATTATAATAAAGGGGGAGCTCTTCTTGGTCCAGGGACCCCAGGAATGCCACCTGATTGGCAATGCCCATCTCATACGCCATGGCACGATACTTGGAAAGCCCTTCGTCGCCTTCCAGGCTGCCACCGACAACCAGTACCTTTAACCCCTCCCGGTCCTCCAGGCGCGCCACTGCCTGGAGCAGAATATCCAGACCCTTGAGAGGGTCCATCCTCCCTACGAAAAGGACGATACGCCGGCTGTTAAGACCCAACCTGCGGCGGGCGAAGTCCTTTCCTACCGGCCGGAAGAGGTCCAGGTCCACCCCGCAGGGGATTATCTCAATCTTGGCCGGCGAAGCCCCATAAAACCGGACCAACTGGGAACGCTCGTGGTAGTTGGGGGCAACCAGGCGGTCCGCCGTAGCCACGACCTTACCCTCCCCCTCTATGCGCAGAGCCGGCTCTCGCTCGCCCAGCCTGGCATGGTTCTTAACCTCCCCCAGGGTGTGGAACATAGCCACGTGGGGAATACCCCATTGCGTTTGGAGCCGGTGGCCAGCCAGTCCGGAGAGCCAGTAATGGCTATGGACCAACCGATACCTCAGGTCTTGTTCCTGTGCAAAGCGAAACAGGTTACGAGTTATCTCTGGCAGATAGCAGTAGACCTGAAGTTTATCCATAGGCTCGGCCGGGCCGCCCGGCACGTGGATAACCCTTGCACCGTCGCCCAGGGGAACGATGGTGGGCGTATGCGGGTCAGTACGCCGCGTGAATATGTCTATCTGAAAGCCTCTGCCGGGCAATTCCATGGCCAGCTGCCCCACGTATACGCTCATGCCACCCGCCTCTCGCTCTCCCAGGCGCGCCAGCGGCGAGCTATGTAAAGCCAGGGTAGCTATCCGGCACATCTCTAGGCCTTCTGCACCAGGCAACGATATATGGGCACGTCCACGCCTCCCATCTCGTACTTATAGTGTTCGGCGCCGCGAAGAAAATCAAATCGCTTCATGCCCGTCTCGATAGCGTCGCGTATACAAAACGCCTTGAGGAGGAGACCGACGGAGAGCCAACCATAGGAAAGGTCATAACCACTATTGTAGAGCAATATTTCCTGCCCATACTTGAAACATAGGGCCGTGGAGACCCGTTTCCCGTCAACTTCCATGAAATAAAGCTTGGCCCAGTCCTTGGCGGCCAGCCGGCCAAGCATGTCCCGGAAGAAGGCTTCCATCCGGAGGTCCATGAAAGCTGCCTTTTCCGGGCTGCTGGCCCGGAGAAGGCGCAGGAAATCGTCCATCCCGGCGGCTATGCCATCCCCTTCGAGGGCATAATACCGGAAGGTGTCATTCTGCTCCAGGCGTCTTATCTTGCGCCGAAGCTCATGGCGGTGCTTCTTGTCGAGGGAGGCCAGGAAGTCCTCCCAGGCGCCGGGCAACTCCATGCCGGGTGAGACGTTTTCCTGCTCCAGGGCCACGGTTAGGCCCATCCTCTGGGCCAGGGCGGGCAGATGCGTCAGCGTGGGAGAGGCTGCTGGCAAACAATGGAGGTCCAGGGATTCCCAGTCTTCAGACTTCAGCGCATCTAGAAATGCCGGGTAAAAGACCTCCTCATGTCCGGCGTTGAACAAGAAGTCCAGATAATCGCTCACGTCTGGGTTTCCGATAAAGCAGATAACGCCGCCTCGACGGCGCAGCGGAGCGATTCCAATAGGGCGGCCCTTCCCCCTCACAGACATCAAGAGAAGCTGCCAGCCTTCCTCTCGTAGGTTCCGCCAGCTTAGCTCCTGCCACTCAGGCGTAGAGAAAATGCTCCGGACCTGGCTCTGGTCGAGAAGCCCCCCCCATTCGGGAGCAAGGGCTGCAAAGTCCTCTCTCTGAACGACTACAGTGACTTCTCCAAGCAAAAAGCTCGCCCTTACCGTCTTTGCAGGAGGGAAAGGAATTCGGCCCTGGCCGCCGGGTCCGTGTCGAAGCTTCCACGGTTCGCCGACGTCACCACCTTGCTGCCAGCCTTCTTGATGCCGCGCATAGTCATGCAGAGATGCTCGGCTTCGATAACTACCGCTACCCCCTTAGGGTCCAACCCCTGGAAGATGGTGTCGGCGATCTGGCTCGTCAAGCGCTCCTGCATCTGAGGCCGTCTGGCCAGTATCTCGATAACCCGGGCCAGCTTACTGACCCCCACCACCCGGCCGTTGGGTATGTAAGCGATATGGGCCATGCCGTAGAAAGGCAGGAAGTGATGTTCACACATCGAGTAGAAGGGGATATCCTTGACCAGGACCATTTCCTGGAGCCCTTCCTCGAATCCTACCGACAGCACCTCCATGGGATCACAGTAGATTCCCTGAAAGAGCTCTACGTACATCTCGGCTATCCGCCTGGGAGTGCCCTTCAGCCCTTCCCTGAAAGGGTCCTCCCCGATAGCCTCGATAATAGCCTTTACGGCTTCCCTTATTTGGCCTTGGTCTATCAACAACTCCTCCTGGTAGCCCAAACCCTTTCCCTTTTCGCCCAGTCCACCCCCATTTTACACCAATTACGCCAACGAAGACCAGCTAGTCATAGGAGAAATACGGGGGACGCCCCCGTACCCCCGGCCTGCGGCGCTTGGCTAGATCGGGGGACACCCCCGTTCTCCCCCTTCGGCGCTTGGCTGGATCAGGGGGCACCCCCGTAACCCCGGCCTGTGGCGCTTGGCCAGGTCGGGGGACACCCCCGTAACCCCGTCAGTCCTCGATCAGATGAGGGACGAAGCGGCTCCAGTTGCGGGTGACCCACCCCTCCGCCTCCCGAATGCCCATCCCGGCGGCCTCCCCTTCGATAACCCAGCTACCAATGACGGGATAGAAGCCGTCGAAAACGGGGAGCGGCGAAAATGCCTGATAGACAAAACCCTCTTGGCCATAGCCCCCTGGGGTCTCAAGGGCGGAGCCTGGGGTAACTACGCTAATATTGGACCCTTCCCTACCCAGGATGGGCTTGCGCACATACGCCTGCATATCTCGGGGACCATCCAGATAGGTTGGGAGAAGGTTGGGGTGGCCGGGGTATAGCTCCCACAGGACGGCCAGAATGCCCTTGTTTGACAGGAGCATCTTCCAGATAGGCTCTATCCATTGCATATCCTTATAGCTCTCCAGGACGTGCGGGCCGAATTCTTCCTGTAGAATCCACTCCCAGGGATAGAGCTTGAATATGCTCCTGATGCGGCGGTCCTCCAGGTCCAGAAACACTTTCCCCTGCTGGTCCCAGCCGATATCGTCCACCAGCAGGGCCGCCGTCTGGATGCCGGCTTGCTCGGCGGTGTCCCTAAGGTAGTTGGTGGTCATCATGTCTTCGCTATCGGGGTTATAGGCGTGGGCGAAGTGCAGGACTTCTCCCCACAGGTAAGGTCTCAGCCTCTTCCAAGCCTCGATGAGGCGCTCATGGATGGAGTTGAACTGGTCCTTTCCCGGAAACCGCTCCTCCAGCCACTGCCATTGAATCACCGCCGCCTCCAGGACCGCCGTCGGCGTATCGGCGTTGTACTCCAAAAGCTTGGGTGGAGAGTCTCCGTCCCACCAGAAGTCGAACCTTCCGTAAATTGAAGGCTGGGCCTCCTCCCAGGTCTTTATGATACGGGGGACCGCCTCCTTGGGGATCGCTAGCTCGCCAAAACGGCCTTTAACTATCACGTGTTGGGCTGCTTCGATGCAGAGCTGGTGGAGCTCGTTGGTGACTCGCTCCAACTCCAGGACCGACTCCATCCTAAAGCTGTAGTAAGCTGTCTCATCCCAATAAGGGATAACCTGGCCGTCCGGCATAGCCGTATGGTGGAACGTTAGGCCGAGCGCTTCGACCTTGGTTTCCCAGTCCGGGCGCGGCGAGACTGCAATCCTTCGCAAGTTGCTGATTTCGCTCGGGACTAGCTTCCCACTCCGGAGGCGCCGCTGCCGGACCGGGCAGTGCTGCCGATGCCTCCCCGCTGGACGCCGCCGCTGCTTCGGTAGCTTCCCTCTGGAGCCGGATCGTAACTACCTCCGGTAATCCGGCTTCCCAAAGTGTTTGCTCCGGCCCCCCCGTAGTACCAGCCATAAGGATAGCCGAAAGCGCCATATGGGTAGTAGAGCGGGTTATAGAGGCTTCCGCCTTGCTCCTCCCTATCCCGGCAGAGCGATTCGTCCACCACGGACTCGTTCCTCGAGTCAACACACCTCAAGGCCTCTACGGGCCTCTGAGGGGCGCAGGCGGAAAGGGGCACCCCTGACAGGGCAATAGTGGCCAGGATGGTCACCGTGACCCTGGCTGATCGCTTTCGCTGGCTGTTACGCATCTTGGCCCTCCTAACCAGCAAGGTAGCCATAGAGCAGGGTGATGCTGACGAAGACCACCCCCTCGATTATCCCCGCCACGAGGTTGCCCTCTTTCATCACTTCCTCCCGCAGGCGAGCGGCGGGGAGCATTATGCGGTCGGCGATAACATGGGCTACTACCATAAACACCAGCCAGCCTCCCAGGTAAGAGGCCACCGCCGAGGCGTCGTTCAGCCATCCGTGGGACTGCCCGCTCACCGCCACACCCAGGGCCATCCCGCTGGAAACCAGCAGACCGCTGAAGGAAAAGGCGCAGGCCTGGTTGCGGTTTGCCAGGGCCTCGAAGATGCCGGGGATTACCCGGCGGTAAATTAAGCTCAGGATAATGAGCAGGGCCTGGCCGATGAGGAACCAGAGGACCGCCAGGGTAGCATCGTCGCTCAGGCCGGTTATACTGCCGGAGATGACGAAAGCCGTGGCCAGATAGGTCGCTCCCTCAACTGTAGCCACGGCCGTGTTCCTATTCTGGATGACCTCGCGATTGTTATCGAACCCATACAGGATCAGATGATCGTTGATATAACGGGAAACCACCAGAGCAATTATGACGGCCAGGGAGTACCGGGCGATGGCGCCCAGTTCTAGCCAGAGGTCCGCCTTGGAGGGTTCCACTACCCCAGCGAAGGAAAGGATGATGGCGAAGAGAAAAAGCCCGTACCGTATACCTAAGGCCGGGTTGTCCCGCTTCACGGTCTCCTCGTTTAACCTATAGCCTTCCCAGCGGCATATGGCCCCGAAAACCGCCCGACCAACGACGAGGACCAGGACCATGGCCGCCGCCAGGACCGCAGTTTGGAGCACTCTTTCCATTGTTTTATGTCCTTCCTGACGCTTTATGTTCTAGCCGGGATCACTCCCAAGTAGCTTATTATGTAGGGGTCAACACGAGGTTGACCCCACCCCACAAGGGCGGACACCAGGTCCGCACCTACACCCAGCAATACCCTCAACTGTCCACCGTAGGGGTCAACCTCGTGTTGACCCTGACTAAACCCAGATTGGACGCCAGCCCCATACCAGGGGTTCCCACCCTCTCCCTGGCCGACACAGAGGTCGGCCTACATTCTACCACAGGCCAGGCTTCCGGGGACTATTCCGGGGCCTCCAGGACCATCCGGCAGACCTGCCGGATGGATTCCTCCTCCAGCTCGGCGTACATGGGGAGGGATAGGATCTGTCCGGCGTAGGCCTCGGCCACCGGGCAGGACCCGGGACCCTGCCCCAGGTCCCGGTAGGCTTCCTGAAGATGGGTGACGATGGGATAGTGGACCATGGTCCCCACTCCAGCGGCAGTCAATTGCTCCTGGAGACGCTCCCGGTCGGGTGAGGGTGTTCCGGAATGTAGGGGCGGACCTGGTGTCCGCCCACGTAGAGGAGTCCTGACCACGTAAAGATGGTAGACGTGCTCACCGTAAGACATCTCCTGAGGCGGCGCCAGCCGGCTTTCCCGCAGAAGCTCGGTGTAGAGCGAAGCCCTTTTCCGGCGCTCCTGGTTCCAGGCATCCAGGTAGCGCAGTTTAACCCGCAGAACAGCCGCCTGCACCTCGTCCAGGCGGCTGTTGAAGCCGCGCAGGCTGTGCCGGTAACCGTCCTCCTTCCCGTAGTTGCGAAGGAGGCGCAGCCTGGCGGCGACCTTAGGGTCTTGTGTCACCACCATCCCCCCGTCGCCGTAGCATCCCAGGTTTTTTGTCGGGTAGAAGCTGAAGCACCCGGCGTCCCCCAGGGATCCCACCTTGCGTCCCCGGTAGGCGGCGCCGTGCCCCTGGCAGGCGTCCTCGATCACCCGGAGGCCATGTCGCCGGGCAATCGCCAGGAGGGGGTCCATATCGGCCGCCTGCCCGTAGAGATGGACGGGCAAAATGGCCCTAGTCCTGAGGGTTAGAGCGGGCTCCACCAGGGAGGGGTCCAGATTATAAGATTCGGGGTGTATGTCCACAAAGACCGGTTTGGCCCCGGCTGCAACGATGGCCGCCACGGTTGGCACCCCAGCATTAGGGGCAGTGATGACCTCATCCCCGGCGCCGATATCCAGCGCCCGTAGGGCCAGGTGTAGGGCCTCAGTGCCCGAGCCGACGCCGATGGCGTAAGAGACCCCCAGGTAGGATGCGAATTCCTCCTCGAAGGCC
>JAUYDP010000150.1 GCA_030691805.1 Dehalococcoidia bacterium
TCCAGTAGATGGCCAGGTCCTGAAGGGCTTCTACCGTATTCTTGACCTGGAAGACCGTTGGTCGTGGAGCGTCGGGGTCGAGGTCCACCGGCCTTACTAACAATAGCCCCTTTGCCCCTCGCGCCACAGCCTGAGTGGCAAAATCATGTCCGTCTACTCTTTCTCCCTTCATTGCCACAAAAAGGCAGCCGGTCATTACCTCCCTTGAATCAGTTGCAACGCTGCTAAAGAAGTCTTCTCCAACGCCGGAAGGAGTAAATTTTACTATGGTCTTTCCCAGGGCTTGTAGCACATCCCTGGTAGAGATTCCTTTCAACGCCAGCCTCAATTCTTAACCCCCGGCGCAGCGGTCAAGGCTCCCGACGGAGGAACACGTAGGTAGACAAGCATCTGTTCAGCCATGCTGCGGTAGATTGGGGAGGCAACGACGCTGCCCCATGGATCATCCTTGGGTTCATCAATCTTGATAAAGATAATGAACCTGGGGTCCTCGATGGGGCCGAAACCTATAAAGGATGCGATGGTGGCGTTGGAATACCCAGTGGCGCTGAGGGCTTGAGCTGTCCCGGTTTTACCGGCCATGTCATAACCAGGGACCATGGCCAGTTTTGTCAACCCCTCTTCCACCACCTTCTTCAACATGCCGGTGAGGGTCTTGGCAACCTCAGGGGTAATGACCCGGCGCACTTCCACTGGACGAAAAACACGGACCCCGTTGGGCGTCACGATCTTCTCTACAAGGTATGGTCGCATAAGCTTGCCACCATTGGCAACTGCCGATACCGCGGTGATCATCTGTAGCGGGCTTACGTTAATAGCCTGTCCAAAGCTGTTAGTAGCAAGGTCTACGGGTGACCAGTCTTGATCGTCTGGCGTGCGGTATTGTCCGGCCGCCTCTCCGTTGGTATCAATGCTGGTAGGCTGTCCAAACCCGAAGGCTTTCACGTATTTGTAGAAAGGCTCCGGCCCTAGCAAATCGCTAACCCATACCACGCCAACATTGATGCTATTCTTGAGGACGTCGGTCATGGTCACCTGGCCGTTACCCCGGCCGTCCCAGTTGGTGATAGTCCAGCCGTACTTGACCACATAGCCCTTGTCGAACATGGTGGTCTGAGGGGTTATCTTGCCCTCTTGCAGCGCCGCGGCCATGGTGATGATCTTAAAAGTGGACCCCGGCTCATACATATCGCTGACGGCCCGGTTACGCATCCGATCCAGTTGGGATGTGTCCCCCAGGTTAGGCTGGGTCAGGTCGAAGGCGGGCCGGTTAGCCATGGCCAGAATAGCCCCTGTCTTGGGATCCATGACGATTATCGTGGCGCTCTTTGGCTGGTGCTTCTTCATGGCCTGGTCAAGCTCCTTTTCCGCCAGGCGCTGTATAAAGCGATCAATAGTAAGGAAGATGTCCGCGCCTTCCTGGGAAGCCTCCCGTTCACGAAAGCCCAACGGGATCTCGTTCCCGACTGAGTCCCGTTCATAGATAATGGTCCCGCTCTTGCCAGCGAGGTCAGAATTATAATATGCTTCTAGCCCCATCAGGCCCTTCTGGTCTTTGCCTACGATTCCAAGCACGGTGGATGCCAGGTTTCCTTCTGGGTAATTCCGATGCGCCGCCTTTTCTACCTTAATACCCGGTAGGCCGAGGTCCAGTATCTTGTTTCCAAGGTCGTACGCTACACCGGCCTGGAGCAGCGCCGGCTGAGTCCTCGCCTGGGAATGCAGCGCCAGGAACTTTTCCTCCGGCACCTGGAGAAGCGAATTGACGGTCTTAGCAGTCTTAGAGAGAAGATCGCTGGATTTGATGGTACCCGGCGCTACAAAGATGTCATAAAGAGTGGTAGTTGCAGCTAGGGGATGTCCGTTCCGGTCCCTGATTGCGCCGCGATGGGCCAACAGGTCCTTCCTACCCCAATGTTCGTCCAGGGCGATAGCCTTGAAGTAATCATGTTGCACCAGTTGGATGCCGGCCGTCTGCGCGAGCAGGGCCAGACCACCAAGTGCGATGAGGCCAATGAGAACGACCAGGCGACGATAGCGGATGGCTCCGTCCTTCACGACTTGCTCCAAAGCGGGCTTACCAGATCCAGGATAGCCTGCCACCAGGGATCAGCGTTATTGGCCTTCGGTATTGGATTCGTGGATTTCCCACCTGTCCCTGCGCCCGGTTGAAGGGTACTGGCCACCAATACTGGTATGGTTTCCTTGGCCGGCGCCATCTTTAGCCGGGTGGTAGCTTCTGCTTCAATTCGCGCCAGCGATTGGAGGTAGGCCATCTCTGCCTCGACGCGATAGTTGTTCTCTTGCCAGTTCAGCCTCAGGTCTTCCAGACGCTGTACCTCATAAGCCATGGATGCCACTCCACTGATTTGCACCATCAACATGAGGCTAGTCATACCTAGAATGGCGGCGGAGATGTTAAGAATCGCGGATAGACTCCGATGCCGGGGAAATCGTCCCAGCAAGGACTTGGGAACGGACATAGGACTCACCGGCACCGCATAAACCTCGGCTACTTGAAGTCTGCCATTTTTCAGTTGCCCTCCTGGCGTTGGCTTTGGGGGGGCGGAGCCCCTACAGTCTCTCGGCTACTCTAAGTTTGGCGCTTCGGCTTCGCGGGTTGGCCCTGGTCTCTTCGTCGGTTGGCGTAACAGGGTCTTTGGTTATAATCCGCAGCGATGGGGAATGCCCGCATACACAGATGGGGACCTTGGGCGGGCAGAGGCACCCTGAGGATTCCCGACGGAAGAAGTCTTTGACCAGTCCATCTTCCAGGGAGTGGAAGCTTATGATTGCGATACGACCTCCGGGTTTGAGGAGCTTTACGGCCTGAGGAAGGGCCGCTACCAGGACATCGAATTCCCGGTTGACGGCTATCCGCAGGGCCATAAAGGTGCGAGTCGCTGGGTGAATGCGACGGCGTTGGAGGTCACGACCTCGAGCGGGTATCGCCCGTTCCACCAGCCAGGCCAATTGGCTGGTGGTGAGGACCGGACGGTTGGCGATGATGAACCGGGCGATGCGGCGGCTGAATCGTTCCTGACTGAAGCGGAACAATGTGTCGGCCAGTTCTCGCTCTGGCAGGTAGTTGGCTAGATCGGCAGCCGTTACCTGCTGGCGCTTGTCAAAACGCATGTCCAGAGGGGCGTCGTGTTGGAAGCTGAAGCCCCTCTCAGGGTCTTCCAGAAGGTCGGAAGACACACCAAGGTCAAAGAGAATACCATCGGCCGGGTAAAAGCCGCTGCTTATGGCCACTTCCTCAACCCGGTCGAAGTTTTCATTGGCAAGTAGGAAACGCCCACGCATGTCTTCAAGATGCTGTGCTGCCCGGTCTATAGCCTGTGGGTCCAGGTCCAGTCCTAGAAGGCGTCCTGAAGGGCTGCTGGACTCCAGAATAGGTCGAGCATGGCCGGCTCCACCAACCGTGCAATCTACATAGATTCCCCTCTCCCTGACGGCCAGGGCCTGGAGGACCTCGTTTAACATTACCGGGATATGTGCTCTCTCGATGGCCAGATTCCCTACCGCCATATCTACACGCTCTCTGCCAACTGCGAGGCCTCCTGGTCTACGATAGCCCGTTCAGTAGACCAGAGGTTCTTGTCCCAGATCTCCAGGCAACTGTTCACTCCTACAACAATGACCTCGCCATTGGTCTGGGCGTAATCTCTAAGTTGTGGAGGTATCAGTACCCTGCCTTGCCCGTCAAGGTCTTGCTGAAAGGCGTTGGAGAAAGTGCTACGGTTGATACGCCGGACCTTGATCTGAGTTGTCGGGAGCGATCCCAGTCTTTCAGCGACCTTGTTCCATTCTCCAATTGGATAGACGTTGATACATTTTTCGTAACCCCTTGAAAGCACGACCCCGGCCTCAAAGGCGTCACGGAAGCGGGCAGGTATTGCTACTCTTCCCTTCTGGTCTATGCTATGATAGTATTCGCCTAGGAACAAGGATCCACCTTGATGCTCATGAGATGCACCTGTCCCCACTTCCCGCCACTTTATCCCACTTAACCTATCACATTTTTACCATAATTACAAGGGTTTTTCCTTCGAGTTTTTAAAACTCGCTAAAACTGTTCAATTCAAAGGACTGTAGAGACGCCCCGGTGGGGCGTCTCTCTCTCTGTATAGCGTAACCGTCGCTTTCTAATGGCTGATTCTGTGGGGAGAAGTGGGGAACCCCAGGTTGTTCCATAGAGGACAACACCCATACACACCACGGCAGGTTGCGTTAGAAAAAACGTAACGGTGATGCTACCATAGGGAAAACGTAAGGGGGTGACGCAGGTGCCGGACATCGAAGAAAGGCTCTTGGTTCTGGAACAGACCGTAAAAGCTTACCGGGAATTCCTGACCCACATTGTTAAGCTTCTATTGGAGAAAAATATCCTAAACCAAGAAGAGCTTCATGAGGCTTGGGCTGGGGTTATTGCCGCGATAAAAAACCAAGAGGAGGCCAGGAACAAAGGATGACGTAATGGCGATTCTCATTGGCGTTTGCTCGATTACGATGAGTTTGCAATAGGCAGGCATTTGCAGATAAAATGGATATATCCCTAGTTGAAGCCCTATAGCAACAATCCTCAAAACGATAAAGCAGGAGGTGGGGCAGTGGATCCCAAGGTTGTTTGCGAGACTATCCTGGGCAATGTGGAGAAGGTCATCGTCGGCAAGGGGCGGGAAGTGGAACTGGCATTCCTGGCCCTCATCTGCAACGGACACCTTCTCATCGAGGACGTTCCAGGGGTAGGCAAGACGGTCCTGGCAAAAAGTTTCGTCAAGTCCATGGGCTGTACCTTCCGGCGCATCCAGTTCACTCCCGACCTCCTCCCCAGCGATGTGACCGGTGTCTCGATTTACAACCAGAGGACGAGTGAGTTTGAGTTTCGACCGGGGCCTATTCTCGCCCAGGTGGTGCTGGCCGATGAGATAAACCGCGCCACCCCTAAGACGCAATCGGCCCTTCTGGAGTGCATGGAAGAACGGCAGGTTACCGTGGATGGCGTTACCTACCCGGCCCCCCGTCCGTTCCTGGTCATGGCAACCCAGAACCCCATTGAATACGAGGGCACCTTCCCTTTGCCCGAGGCCCAGTTGGACCGCTTTTTCATGCAGTTAACCATGGGGTACCCTTCGGTGGAAGACGAGGTAACTATCCTTGAGCGGCAGCAATACATGCACCCCGTTGACGAACTACAACAGGTGGTGGATGCTTCCCAGATTCAGGAGATACAGAAAGCGGTAAAAGGGGTGCGGGTAGACGCACTCATCATGAAGTACATCGTCTCAATTGTAGGGGCGACCCGTTGCCACCCGGAGGTCTATCTAGGGTCCTCTCCCAGGGGATCCCTCTCGCTTTGCCGAGCGGCCCAGGGCATGGCCCTGCTGCGCGGCCGGGACTTCGCCCTGCCGGATGACGTCAAGGCATTGGCACGGTCCGTATTGGCACACCGGATAATCATAAGCCCGGCGGCCCGCCTGCGTGAGGTCACGGCGAAGGAAGTCCTGGGCGAAGTGCTGGACCAGGTGCCGGTGCCCGGCGTTCGTATTCGGAAGAATTAGTCCCCCCTTTTGTCCGACCGATGAAGGTCTGGCTAGCCATCGCCGCCCTGGTAGCCCTCTTTATAGCAGGGCTGATAACCGGATACAGCTATTTCTTCCGGCTATCTTATCTCCTGGCGGGCGTCTTGTCTCTCGGTCTGGCCTGGACCTGGCTTAGCATGTGGGGCATGGAAGTTGTGGCAGGCCGGAGGCCTCAGAGGTTGCGTGCGGGCATGGCTCTGGAAGAGACCATCACCATCCATAACCGCTCCGTCTTACCCAAAATTGGTGTCCAGGTAATCGAGGACTCCGCGTTCCCGCGCCTGGCACAGTCCGAAGTCATCAGCCTGGGACCGGGGTCTTCCGAGGTCATCACGCTTCGAACTCCCCAGTTGGACAGGGGCTGTTACTCGCTGGGACCTACCTGGATGATTGTGAGCGACCCCTTCTCCATTTTTTACCAACGGAGGATGATCAGGGCCGCCAGCGATCTAATTGTACATCCCAGAATAAGCCACTTACCGGGCCTTCCTGCTCCTAGAAGCAACCTATCCGGCGACAGCCGCACCCGCCAGCGGTTGCCGTATCTAACCCCAAAGGCCGTTGACGTTAGAGAATATTACCCCGGCGACAGCCTGAACCGGATTCACTGGCCACTGACAGCGCGTTGGCAGAAGTTAATGGTAAAGGAATTCGAGATTGATCCCTCGCACAATGTATGGATTATTCTCGACTTGGAAGGCTCTGTTCATCGCGGCCACGGCCAAGAGTCTACGGAGGAGTGCAGCATCGGCATTGCCGCATCCCTTGTCAAGCACTTCTTGGACCGTGGATATGCGATCGGACTGGTCGGCTATGGTGAGCCTACTATCTCTCTTAGCCCGGACCGCGGTTCCCGCCAGCTTATGAGGGCGTTGGACAGCCTGGCCGGGGTACATTCTACGGGAAAGGTCAGCATGGTTGAAGCCATAAACCGCATGGAGCGAAACCTGGGTCGCAAGGAGCTGGCTGTCTTGATAACTCCTTCTCCAAAAGAGGACTGGGTTGGGGCCGCTCAGCTTCTAGCGCGCCGGGGAGTGAGGCTTATGGCCGTTCTGCTGGACCCGTCTACGTTCGCAGGAGGGGATAATTCCCTGCTCGTTTTCAGCTCCCTGGTTGCTTCCCGGATTCCAACCTTCCTGGTAAAGAATGGTGACCCCTTGGACCAGGCATTGAGTCAAGT
>JAUYDP010000047.1 GCA_030691805.1 Dehalococcoidia bacterium
CAGCCGCAGGCGGTAGCAAGCCAGGCAGCGTAGGCCCCCCTCCGGCTCGTCCTCCAGGCCCCGAACGGCCTCGTGCCAGCGCAGGGTGTCGTAGTCGCTGACCAGCAGGGGCAGGCCGATCCCCTGGGCGTAGCCCTCCATTTCAGCGGCACGGCGCTGGTATTCTGTCTCTGGATGGATGTTGGGGTTGTAGAAGTGGCCGGCTACCTGGAACCGCTCCTGGAGCACCTGTATCACGTGGGTCGAGCAGGGGGCGCAGCATAGGTGCAGGAGAAGGCGGGGGCGGGTCGGCGCCTGGCGTTGGTCGCTCTCGGGGGCGAAAGGGCGGACAGGGCCGTCCGCCCCTACATGGTGGACGGGTTGGATGCCCCACGCTTCAGCCTGGGGTGGAGGACCCACACCCCAGGCTGAAGCGTGGGGCATCCCAGGCCGCTCTCGCCTCACGGCGCCACCCCACATGGCTCAGGCGCCGTCCGCCCCAGTTCCGCCCGGAGGCCCTCCAACAGGACGAACCGGCCCAGGGGGACCACCTGGCAGTCCATGCTATCCAGAAAGAGGCGGTTGTCGCAGAAGCCGCCGGAGAGGTAGAAACGCTGGGGTCGCCCGGCGAAGCGATGTACGTTCTCGGCGATACCCCGCACGAAGCGGGCTAGGGCCTCCTCCGGGGAGACGTCGGCGGCGATGAGGTCGAAGAGTTGGGTCATGCCCAGGACGCCGCAGGTGACGGCCAGGGGTCGGGTCTCCGGGGTGATGGAGTCGGCGCGCAGGCCGAAATGGCCCAGCAGAAGCTCCACCGTCTGGCCGCAGAAGGCGCCGCACTCCGTGTTCCAGTTCATCTCCTGGACCCGGCGGCCCTCCACCCGGACCATCTTGATGTCCCGTGCCCCACAGTCCACCAGCACGAAGCCGTCTTCTTCCACCAGTTCCAGGCCCCCGTAGGCCAGGGCCAGCAGCTCGTTCAGGACCCGGTCGCTGAACCGGGAGGCATTGTGGCCGGTGGCCGCCACAACTGTTAGACGACGATGGATGCGACTAATGTCATTCTGAGCCGGAGCGGGGCCGGATCCCAAGTTACCCCGCGGGCCACGCAGCGGAGGCGAAGAATCTCGGTCCTCCGAATGGCGCGTTGAGCCAATCCCAGGCCGAGATTCTTCGCTGCGCTCAGAATGACATGAGGGAAGGCGCTCAGTATGACATGTTGCAGAACGACGGTGGTCAAAGACTACCTGATCCGCGTGCATCAGGCCCTTCAGTGTCCGGTTGGGCAGGATTTCGTATCGGTCGTCCTTCAGGTAGTAGAGCTTGGAGTAGGCCGTGCCGCTGTCCAGAAGTATCCTATCCATGCCGGCCCCGATTCAAGGCCAGGAAGGCTTCTATCTTGGCCCGGGTGGACTTGGTCAGGGCCGTGTCCACCTCTACGTACAGCCCGTTGTGCTTCCGGGCCAGGTATTGGGCTAGAGCATTCTTCTGACAGAAGGACTGGGCGAAAAAGACGGTCGGGATCCCGGCGTCCACGTGCATTTCCAACGCCAGGTCGGCGGGTACGTCATTCTCGAAGCAGCGGCTCCACCCGTAAACGTGGGTGGTACTAGGGAAGAGCTCTAACACCCCGAAGTCGTGGGGAGGCACGCCCCAGAAGCCGTACTCCGGGAGGCAGGGCCTTATCTCTAAATATGACTGTTCGCCGACCACGCGGCAGATAATCAGCTCCATTTTTCGCAGCAGCGGGAGGGCGCTCTGGCAGATGGGATTGCCGCGCCTCTGGAAGTTCAGGTTTTCCACGGTAATGATAGGGATGCCCAGCATCTCCCGCAACGCCAGGGCGATGAAGCGGGCGCCATCGCACTTATCAACCCCGGTGGCCAGGATCATCCAGTCGAGATTAAGGCGAAGGGCGTTGGCCATGACCGTCCGCAGCGTGGCGCAGAAGACCTTGGGCAGGTAGCGCTCGCTGTCCACCGGAGTGATTCCGGGCATAGGCATGTCTATGTCAAGCGTCTCGCTGCTTACGGCCCACGCCCTTTCCAGCAACTCACGAGGGGGCACGCCGATTATGCCCAGCACGGCCCGTCCACCCTTCCCGGCTATTGCGTGGAAGGCGGCTTCTATCTCCTCCGGTGAGGAGTAGTTAGCCGTAGGGTTGATAACCCACGGACGGGCGGTGGTCTGCAAAAATGTCTCGCACATATATTTTGGTAAGGCTTTGTTATATTGTAGATAATGAATAAAGGAGCGTCAAACCTGGGAAGAGAGTTGGGATGGCGAGCTTGAACCAGCGGCCTAACGATGGTATAATTGGTTAAAATGACCAATTGGTCAAGGGGGTGGATATGACCAAGACGGTGAGCGCAGCGCAAGCTAAAGCCCAGCTATCAGCCCTGGTGGCTGAGGTAGCCTATGGGGGGGACCATGTCGTAATTGAACGGCGGGGTAAGCCGCTCGCGGCCCTGGTGAGCGTTGCTGAGTTGGAGCGCCTGGAGCAAGGACAGGCCACCTCAGGACGACCTCGAGGGGCCCTGGCTCTACTGGGGGCTTGGCGTGACGTCGGGGACGAGATAATCGACGCCATAGTTGCGGACATATATGCGCAGCGAGAATTGGACAAGGGGCGACCCGTAGAGC
>JAUYDP010000051.1 GCA_030691805.1 Dehalococcoidia bacterium
GCTGGCCGCGAACCCAACCATCTTGGCGATTGAACCTCACCCGACAGCCTTCGCAGTGCTCCAAAATGAAGCGAGACGTTACGGCTACGTCGCCATCAACATAGCGTGCGGCGAAGCTCCCGGGCGAGCGGAATTGTACGACTATGGCGCGCAAGAATGCGGCTCCCAGCATGCCTCACTGTACAGGGACGTGATCGAGAAGACGCATGGCAGAGAAGCTTCTCCCTTTCAGGTTGAAGTAACCACGTTAGACCGTCTTATCGAAGCGGAAGGCCTTAGAGAAATCCACCTCCTGAAGATTGACACGGAAGGGCACGAGCTCAGGGTCCTCCAAGACGCTAGGAACTCCATTGCCCGGGGATTAATAGACATCATACAGTTCGAATTCAACGAGATGAACGTGATTAGCCGGGTGTTCTTCCGGGATTTCTACGATGTCCTCCCCAACTATCTGTTTTATCGAATGCTTCCCAATGGGTTAGCGCCAATGGGCACATACAGGCCAACCACCTGCGAGATTTTTGCCTACCAGAACATCGTCGCGATTAGGCGAGACTACTTCCTAAGCAAGGAATTGGTAGATGGCTGATAGGCAGCTAAAGACCCCTGTTGCCTTCATAATCTTCAACCGCCCAGATTTCACTGCCAGGGTGTTCGCTCAAATCGCCCGGGCCAGGCCGTCCAGGCTACTGGTTGTTGCGGATGGACCCCGGCCCGATTACCCAGGCGAGGCGGCGAAGTGTGAGGCCGCCCGCGGCATCGTGGAGGCCGTGGACTGGCCTTGCGAAGTGGTGACCAACTTCGCCTCCTCCAATCTTGGCTGCGGAAAGAGAGTGTCAAGCGGGCTCAGATGGGTGTTCGAGACGGTGGAAGAGGCGATCATCCTTGAAGATGATTGTGTGCCTCACCAAAGCTTCTTCCCGTTCTGTGAAGAGCTCCTCGATAGGTACCGGGAGGATGAGCGCGTGATGATGATCGCGGGCACCAACTTCCTGGAGAGGCTTGACCTTCCCGAGAGTTACCTCTTCTCCCGCTATTTCGCCGTATGGGGATGGGCGACCTGGAAGCGGGCATGGGAGAAATACGACTTCGATATGGCAGACTGGGAGGTACTGAGAGGGCAAAACCAGGTTGACAGCTTTTATCGCCAAAGGTACGCCGCAAAGTACGTCACCAAGATGTTCGACCTTGTCTATCACCACCTCATTGACACCTGGGATATCCAGTGGTTTTATTCTTGCCTGTTCAACCATGGTCTGAGCATCGTTCCGCGAGTGAACCTCATCTCTAACATCGGAGGAGCGGCTGGCACTCATGTCGTTGGAGGGACCTCCGAGCCACTGCCGGTATTTGCTCTGGAGACCGAAAGCCTCCGCCACCCTAAGCGGGTCTTTGCGGGCAGCCTGTACGACAACGGTTTGTATGAAAGGAGGATACGAACGTCCCTATTGGGTCGGATAAGGCGGAAACTCCAAACGCGAGCACCCCGACGGGAGCACGAGAAACTGTAGTGAAGAGGGTCAGGCGAGTTGTCGGACGCCACTTGTATGCAGCCGTCCGGGTACTGTGGCTGTTTACCTTTGGTCTTCTTTCGAGCAAGCAACGCAGCGTGCTATATAGAGTGTGCTCACTCTTGGGCTACTTGCCAGTGAAAACGGCCATTCCCAAAGTCGACCTACGGGAAATCATACGGGTTGGGACGGTAGTGGAGATCCACAACCCCCTTGGCGGCGCCGGCAATGTATCAGTGATCGAACTGGTGGTAATTGCCAGCCTAATTAGGGGCCGCCGCCCGGAGCGCTTGCTAGAAATCGGCACTCTTGACGGGCGAACCACCATGAACATGGCGGCTAACGCCTGCCCGGGCGCACAGATATATACCTTGGACCTGCCAGAAACCCGGACAACCGGCGCCAAATTTGTATCTGCCGCTGGCGATGGTCTCGCCAGCAGGATCTTGCAACTGTACGGCGACTCGGCCAAGTTCGATTTTTCGCCCTTTTATGGCTCCCTGGACTTCATTTTCATCGACGCCGACCATTCTTACGAATATGTGTTGAGTGATTCGCGCCAGGCGATCAGACTGCTTCGCAATGGAAGCGGGACCATTGTGTGGCACGATTACGACTCGTGGGATTGGGAGGGGACGACGCGAGCACTCAACCATCTATATGCCGGAGGCAAGGAGTTTGGGAATCTCAGGCACATCGAGGGTACGTCTCTGGTCTACCTGACGCTGGATTGAAGCCGGGAAAAGGTGAGCGACGGCAAGAAGAGAAGGATAAAGGTGAACCTCAAAGGCGTCTTGTGGAGGATGCTGCCACGGACGGCACGGGCTTTGTTGACGGCATACCTGGTGGACCGATTCGACCGGAGGGCACTCCTTCGTTTTCAGCAAACGCATCGCACGCTCATGAACGTGGAGCGTGGTCGGAGTGGGGGCGTCGCCGTCATCGTGCCTTGCTACAACCACGCTAGGTATTTGGGAGAGACATTTGCCAGCCTTTGCCAGCAGACGCACCGGCCCTTCGAGGTCGTATTTGTCGACGACCACTCAGCCGACGACACGCTGCCTATCCTAAGGAGGTTCTGCCAGAGTTGTCCCAGGGGAATCCATCCGACCTTGATTCAAGTGCCGCGCAACTCGGGGCAGGCTAACGCCATAAACCGGGGAATCGCCTCTTCCGAGGCGTCAGTGATAATGATCCTCAATGACGACGACTATTTGATGCACGATGCATTGGAAGCCGCTCTGGAGATACTGCGCCTTAACCCGGACGTTTTCCTATTGGGGGCCACTGCGGTTCCCTTTTCCGGAAACGGCGGCCTTAATCTCCCTGAAAGCGCCGGCCTCCTGATCCGTAACTCATATTCTGATTATGCTGCTATACCTCTGACACGGTACTCGCCTGCTGATGTGAGAGGCTTCGCCCATCCCAACGATCTCAATATGACCCACTCCGGAAGCACTTTCTTCAGGGCGGCGTGGGAGGTTACAGGGGGATATTACCCGGACAAGTCCAGGCGAGTGGTGAGCTACTCTGACCGAGACTTCCAATTGCGCGTAGCAAGCCTATTCCCGGTGGCGGTCTCCATGGCCGTACCGTTTGCATACTGGCGAACGGACAGCTCAGTGGACAGGGGCAGGAATTCGTGAACATCGAATGATCAGAAAAAGAGCTGAGACAGCGCTAAGACACTTCGTTCGCGCGTGGCGTAGACGGGCCCCTAAAAAACGTATT
>JAUYDP010000069.1 GCA_030691805.1 Dehalococcoidia bacterium
TTTTCCAGCAATCCTGGGCCTAAATTCTTATGAACGATGTATGCCGCTTCGACAATGGCCTTTGCTATTTCTTCTTCACGCTCTGAAAGAGGCTTGTATTCCATAACTTTCTTTGTGCCTTGGTGTCTTAGTGGCTGAGTAGTTACCGCTAATTAACAATAATGCTGAATGAGCGATCACTTAGACTTCCCGTCCGCTTTCAAGCGTTCCACCAGCTTGAAATACTCCTCGGTGTACTCCGGCCGGTCCCGGTCCAGCAACACGCCTCGGCTGATCTTGTCTGTGGCAGCGTCCTTTCCCGCCGCGGCGATAGAAACCGTATGGTCCTTCTGCCACTTCAGCATTTCAACACCCGTAGGCATCTGGTTGAAACGCCCATAGGAGACCGGGCACTGGCTGATAGCCTCAACCACGGAGAACCCCTTCTTTTGGATCGCCCGCGTGATCAGCTTATCCAACTCGAGCACATGATAAGCGGTGCCGCGAGCCACGAAGCTGGCGCCGGCGGCCTCGGCAAGGCGGCAGATGTCGAAAGCCGGCTCGAAGCTGCCGAACCAGGAAGTGGTGGTGCGAGCCCCAACGGGGGTCGTGGGCGAGGCCTGGCCGCCGGTGAGGGCATAGGTGCTGTTGTTGATGACAATGGCAGTAAGCCCGATGTTGCGCCGGGCGGCGTGGATGAAATGGTTCCCTCCTATGGCCAGCGCGTCCCCATCGCCCATGACCACCAGGACTGTCATATGTGGCTTAGCCAGCTTAAGCCCCGTGGCGAAGGCCAGGGCACGTCCGTGGGTGGTGTGAAGGGTGTTGAAGTCGGGATAGACGGACATGCGCCCGGAGCAGCCAATTCCGGATACCATAGCCACTTCGTCCTTGGAAAGCCCGAGGCCGTCAACGGCCCTGATGATCGATCCCAAAACGATGCCTATACCGCAGCCGGGGCACCAGACGTGGGGAAACTTCTTGTGAGAGCGCAGGTATTCATAAGGGACTCCAGTGGTCTTTTCCATACTACTGCTCCAGGGCATCCAGGATCTGGCGTGGCTCAACCAGCTCTCCGTCGGCACGGTTCACGCCCCGCACCTCACAACGTCCCTTGACAATCCGCTCCACCTCCAGGAGGATTTGACCCCGGTTCATTTCGGCAACCAGGATCAGGCGGGCCTGATGGGCCAGGTGGTCCACGGCATGTTCCGGAAAGGGCCAGATGGTCTGAAGGGTGAGTAGCCCCACGCGCTTACGCCTTTCCCGGGCACGATGCATGGCGTACCGGGCCGAGCGCGCCGTGGTCCCATAGCTAACCAGGACCACTGTGGCGTCCTCTGTCATCTCTTCTTCGGTATGCACGATATCCGCCAGGTTCCGGTCTATCTTGCGGAAGACCCGCTCCACCCAGGGCCTGATCTCGTCCAGGCGGCTGGTCGGGAAGCCCGCCCGGTCGTGGAAAAGGCCGTCTATGTGGTACCGGTAGCCTTCCCCGAAGCTGACGATGGGGGGCACGTCGCTGTTAGTTTCCTCGTAGGGGAAGTACCACTCCGGCGGCACCGTGGCCTGAATCCGCTCTACCACCTCCACCGAGCCTGGGAGTGGCAAGACCACCTTTTCTCTCAGGTGGGCGGTGACCTCGTCCATCAGGAGGATGACGGGCGTACGGTATTTCTCCGACAGATTGAAAGCACGGATGGTCAGATGATAGGCCTCGCTAACAGAGCTTGGGCAGAGGGCGATGATAGGATGGTCGCCGTGGGTGCCCCAGCGGGCCTGCATGACGTCACCCTGGGAAGGAGCAGTCGGGAGACCCGTGCTAGGGCCAGCACGCTGGACGTCTACGATTACGCACGGGATCTCCGCCGCTGCGGCAAAGCCCAGGTTCTCTTGCATTAACGAAAACCCAGGGCCGCTGGTGGCGGTCATGGCTTTAAGTCCCCCAATGGAGGCCCCGATCACCGCCGCCAGACTGCCAATCTCGTCCTCCATCTGGATGAAGACGCCTCCCTGTTGAGGAAGCCGTCGAGACATCATCTCGGCGATCTCACTGGCCGGCGTTATGGGGTAACCCCCATAGAAGCCGATGCCAGCAGCTAGAGCGCCCTCCACCACAGCCTCGTTCCCCTGAAGCATTACTCCCACAGCGTCAGTCATTGCCCTTCTCCGCTGGCGCCGCTTTATCCTTCTTGGGCTTCTTGGCCACGGATATAGCGAAGTCCGGGCACCGGAGCTCACAGAGGCCGCAGAGGTTGCAGGCTTCCGCGTCTATCAATTCGGGGTATTCGTCGGGGTCCGGGCCCAGGGCGTTCTTTGGACAGAACTCGATGCATATACCACAGGTCTTGCACCAGTTACGGTAAACGTGGACCTTCTCGGGCGCCTCGATTTTTTTATTTCCTACCACTCCGCCCCTTAAATTGGTAACTGCCAAAAGCGTAATCCTTCATTACCTACGTCATAGCATATTTATTATAGCATCCGCCATCTCAGAGGTTCCAGCATGGCCTCCCAGGTCAAAGGTCACGCTCTTGCCTTCAGCCAGAACAGCCTCCAGCGCTTTTTTGACCCTGCCCGCCGCCTGTACTTCTCCCAGATGCTCCAGCATAAGCACTCCGGAGAGTATAAGCGCCGTAGGGTTGGCAAGGTTCTGGCCGGCGTACTTGGGAGCGCTGCCGTGGACGGCCTCGAACACTGCGCTACTATCCCCCAGGTTAGCCCCGGCGGCCACGCCCAGGCCGCCGATAAGCCCGGCGCATAAGTCCGAGATAATATCCCCATAGAGATTGGGCGCCAATAACACGTCATAAAGTCCCGGTTTCTGGACCAACTGCATACACATGTTATCCACGATGCGGTCGTCGAACTCTATCTGAGGGAATTCCGCGGCGACCTGGCGGCAGGACTCCAGGAAGAGGCCATCGCTTAGCTTCATGATATTGGCCTTATGGACCGCCGTGACCCTACGCCGGCCGTTGCGAATGGCGTACTGGAAGGCGAAGCGGGCGATGCGCTGCGAGGCTTTACGAGTGATGATCTTGATGCTCTCAGCGGCGTCCTCACCCACCATGTGCTCCACTCCGGCGTACAGGTCCTCCGTGTTCTCCCGAACTACCACCAGGTCCACATCCGGAAAAGGGGTCTTGACCCCGGGCAATGACCGGCAAGGGCGCAAGTTGGCATACAGGTCCAGGCTCTGGCGGAGGGCAACGTTGACGCTGCGGAAGCCCTTTCCGACCGGTGTCGTGATAGGTCCCTTGAGGGCCACCCGGTTGCGCCGGATGGACTCCAGCACGTGATCTGGCAGTGGCGTCCCGTAGCGGGACATCACGGCCTCGCCCGCCTCCTGGACCTCCCATTCAAAAACTATGCCGGTAGCCTCCAGGACCCGCCGGGTAGCCTGAGAAAGCTCCGGCCCGATTCCGTCTCCGGGAATCAGTGTTATGCGATGGGGCATATTCCTCCTTTAATTCATCATGAGGCTACCTTTAGAGTAAACAAGCTCTCGATCGGGAAACGCTTACTCGCATCCAGAATCTCGATGGCCACAATCTCATCGTCTTTAGTAACATGGAGCACAACCCCTTCTCCAACCTCGACGCCGCCTTGCGGGCGTTTGGAGGATAGCTCGATGTAAGCTGCATCTACAGCCTTGTCATAGCGGACCTGCATAGTCTACCTCTTGCGCCCTCGCTTAAGGGGATATGTCGTGATAATCACAATGTCCTCGCCCGCAATATGTCAGCCTCCGCAGGCGTGAGGAATGTTGGCTGGCCCCAACTGCCTTTCTGCTCATCGTATACGTAGCACGCGAAGACTTCGCTATGCGTGCGGTCAACGAGGGTGGGAATCTGGGGTAGGGTGATCTGCAGCTCCTTTTCAGTGGGAGGCAAGAGATAAGCGAAGAGGACATAGGAATGCGGGCGATCCACCCGAAAACCGATTGTAATTCCACCACGGTTATTTCGCGGCCCAACGGCCTTCTTTGCAACATTGGCGATGGCCTGGCGAAGTCCTTTGTAAATGTCCTTACCTAGCTCATTAAAGAATCCATGAGCAACAATGGACAATGCTAGAAGCACGACAGCATCTTCAAAGCCTAGCGGACTCGCAGCAGGGGGGCTAGGCTGCTTCCTGATATCGACCTCCCAGAAATGCTCCGAAAGGGCGTCCGCGACGTCGGCCACATCCACAGTCGATAAGCCGAAGAACTTAATTGTAATTGTCTGTAATTCCATAATTCTACTATCAAAATGGCATTGCACGTGCCTGTGGGCACTTCCTATGAGCCGTAGTAATCGATCCGAATCAATTTCCCAAGGCCGGGCTTACTGCAATAGCGGATTGAACCTTTCTCTTTGACGGGCTTGAAGCCGTTGCGTTCCAAGCGCCTTACCAGTTCGCTGAATTTCATGCCTCTTTCACATGGGCCTTTGGCAAAGGCTCAGTGCAGCAGCACCGTGGCCTTGCCTCTAGTCCGCACCGACCGGAGCTCGCCGCTGCCCTTGGGAGCAGGGGGCTTGATGGTCAGAATCTGTCGCACCTCTTCGGGATACATGGCGATGAAGCGCAGCTCGTCGTCGGTTAGCGGCGCCTGGTTGTGGGCATTAGCGTATTGCACGAGGTTAAGCACGAATCTACCGGTCTCCTCATCGGCGAAGGCAATGCCCAGGCGCTCATACACATACTTTAGGCCCGCCATACCGCCATATTCGCCGGTAGTGATAGTACGGCCGGTCGGCTCGCAGACCTGCTCGACTCTACCGATAAGCTGGTAGTCGTACAACTCGTAGTTGTGGCGGTCCTTAAGGGCGCCGTCGGCGTGGATACCCGATTCATGAGCGAAGGCGTTGGCGCCAACGCCCGGCTGGTTGATGGGGATGGGCACCTGGAAGGCGTCAGCCGTATAGCGCGCCAGCCGCCAGGCTACGGTCAGGTCAATGGGATCGGCAATCTCGTAGCCCTCGCTGAGGCCACGGCCAAAGCGCAAGGCCATGATGCAGCTCAACAGGTCGGCCTGGCCGGCCCGCTCGCCGATGCCGTTGACGCTGGTATTGATATAGGCATCTACGCCGGCGTCTATGGCCCCGGCTGCCCCGGCCACCGAATTGGCAACCGCCATCCCAAGGTCGTTGTGGCAGTGCAGCTCGATAGGGTAACCTAGCCGTGAAGCGAGCTGGTTGACGCGCTGGCGGATAGAATCGGGGGTGTCATAGCCGATGGTGTCGCAATAGCGCAGACGGGCGGCTCCGGCCTCCCTGGCAGCCTGGCCGAATTCCACCAGGAACTCCATGTCGCTGCGGGAGGCGTCCTCCGCGTTGACCCCAAGCGTCTCCACACCACCGTCGCGGGCAGCCCGCGCCGCCTCCACCATCTCCCTGATGATGCCCTCCCGCTCCAGCCGGCCGCCAAACTTGTGAACGATCATCTGGTCGGAGGTTGGAATGGAGATATTAAGATGTTTTACCCCGGTAGTCAGCCCCCCCCGCACGTCGCCTTCCACTGCCCGGCACCAGCCCTCCAGGACCATGTTTTCGAAGGCCCCCTTACGGTGGAGCGCCAGGTTTGCCAGGATGTAATTCCTCTCATGGCCGAGGAAGGGGAAGCCAAACTCCGATTGATGAACCCCCATCTGGGACAGATACCAATTGAGCATGGTCTTCTGGAGCTTGGACAGGCTGATACGAGCGGTCTGGACCCCGTCCCTGTTGGTCACGTCAATGAAATACACCTTCGCCATCGCACACCCCCTAACCTTAACTGGAACCCCGGAGGAAAGCAGAGAGAAGGCAACTCCAATTAGCCTCCCTCCTCCCAACTCTCCCTGAATTTCAGCATACTTTAGCACAACACTCGTTAAGGGTCAAAAAGCAAGAGGCGCCCGCCCACCAACCAACCAAAATAAAGGACGTTTATAAGATAACTTGGCACAAAAGTCACTTACTTAGTCCATCCATCGGACTATCATATCTACAGTGGCGCGTTGGGCGAGCTGCGGCCTCTTGCCGTGAGCGTCGTCGCCCCCCGGCTCAGAAGACCTGCGGTTGTTCAACTGCCTGTTGAGCCGCTACCACTACTTGGGACACCGCAACACGGTGGGCGAGTGGCCAGTGGCCGGTGGTCAGTGATCAGTGGCCGGTGGGCTGCGCCCTGTTCGGCTCAGCGGCGTGGAAGTGCGCGGCGCGCGACGCATGGATCGGTTGGGATCGCGGCACACGGGAGACGAATCGGGGGTTGTTGACCAACAACACGCGCTTTCTGGTGTTGCCCTGGGTCCAGGCGCCGCACTTGGCCAGCCACCTGCTCGCGTGTCTCGCTCGACGTATTCGCGCCGACTGGCAGGCCAAGTATGGACATCCGATTCATGCGCTGGAGACCTTCGTGGATCGCAGCCGCTTCCGGGGCACCTGCTACCAGGCGGCCAACTGGGTGTGGCTTGGGCCGACGCAGGGGCGCACCCGCAACGACCGGAACCATCGCCTTAGCACTTCGGTCAAGGACGTGTACCTCTATCCCCGACCCCTGACCACTGACCACTAACTAGCCAATGACCACTAATACCGCGCCGGGGAGGAGACCGTGGTGCGGGTGTTGCTGGCGATGGACGTGCGCCTCGACGCGTTGGAGCAACGCGTCGAGGACTTGCAGCTACTTCAGTTACGGCTGCGCACACGGCCTATGCAACGCGCATCATCTGCG
>JAUYDP010000099.1 GCA_030691805.1 Dehalococcoidia bacterium
CAAGCTTGGCGCTAACGCCATTCTGGGCGTATCCCTGGCCGTGGCCCACGCCGCGGCTGAGCACATGGGCCTACCGCTGTACCAGTACCTGGGTGGAATGGGGGCACGGACCCTGCCGGTGCCTCTTATGAACATATTGAATGGCGGCAAACACGCCGCCGGGTCCACGGATTTCCAGGAGTATATGATCGCCCCGGTAGGGGCGGCCACGTTTAAGGATGCCCTGCGTATGGGCGCCGAAGTCTTTCATAGTCTGAAGGCGATGCTGCACAAGAAGGGCCTCAGTACGTCCGTGGGCGACGAAGGTGGCTTCGTGCCGGCGCTTCGCTCCAACGAGGAGGCGGTGGAGCTAATCCTGGAGGCTATCACTGCGGCTGGTTATAAATCGGGGACGGACTGCGCCCTGGCCCTTGACCCCGCCTCGACCGAGCTGTACCAGGACGGCCGGTACGTGCTGGCCCGTGAGGGTGTCAGCCTCTCCAGCCGGGAGATGGTGGACCTCTACCAGCGGTGGGTCAGCCAGTACCCGATTATCAGCATCGAGGACGGCCTGGCCGAGGACGACTGGGAGGGATGGCGTTTGCTTACCGAAAGAATCGGGGGCCAGACCCAACTGGTTGGGGACGACCTGTATGTCACCAATATCGTACGACTGGAGCGCGGCATCCAGGAAAAGGCCAGCAATGCCATTCTCATCAAGCTGAACCAGATAGGAACGCTCACCGAGACCCTGGACGCCATTGACATGGCCCGCCGGGCTGGCTGGGCTACGGTTATCTCCCATCGCTCCGGCGAGACGGAGGACGTGACCATTGCCGACCTGGCGGTGGGGACGGGCGCCGGCCAGATAAAGACCGGCGCCCCTTGCCGCTCCGAGCGGGTGGCCAAGTATAACCGGCTGCTGCGGATCGAGGAGGAGCTGGGAAGCGCCGCCAGGTACCCAGGACGCGAAGCTTTCGTTCGGCTACCTTCGAGTGACTAGCTACATCGGATACGGCAGTTCTAACTTTGGGCTGTATGTACCGCATAATTACTGATGTCTAAAAGGGGGGCTAATGAGGTCGTGGGGGACCATACGGGAGGGTTCAAATATTGCCGATAGCCGGAACCGGAAGCTTGAGGCTGAAGCGGACCCGCCCTAGGCTAAAGCCATGGGCTGAGAAGCCGAAGCCCACTAAAGGGGCTGGGTTTGGAGGGAGGAGAGGGTAGAGAGATATGCTCTACCTGAGGATATGTCATTTGGTCTGGGACAGTAAGATTAGACGGCAAACAGATAGACAGGGTTTTCCAACGGGTGAAAGAACAGGGGACACATTATATCAGGGGTATTGCAATCCCGGTCTTGGAGATGTTGACTCAGGGCAAGGAGGTAGCCAAGATCAGACCGGCATCCGAAACCCGGGCTTAGCCCCTTTAGTGGGCTTTGGTACTCTCAGCCCTTGGCTTTAGCCCGGGGCGGGGCAGCCATTTACGCCAACTTGGCAAGGCAAAGCCAATAAATACACAAATCAAAGGAGGGATCATGCCTACCCGCATAGGTATCAATGGATTCGGGCGAATCGGTCGCCAGGTCTTCAAGGCTATCAGCGATTTTTACCCGAACGCTCTGCAGGTGGTGGCCGTCAACGACCTGACGGACACTCGCACCAATGCCCATCTGCTCAAATATGACAGCAATTACGGCCACTTCCCCGGCAAGGTGGAGGCGCTGGAGGACTCCCTTCTGGTCAACGGCAAGAAGGTCAGGGTCTTTGCCCAGCGGGACCCCAAGCAGATACCCTGGGGCGATGCCGGGGTGCAGATAGTGGTGGAGTCCACCGGCATCTTCGAGGACGCTAACCTGGCGGCCGGCCATATTAAAGCCGGGGCCAAGAAGGTCATCATTTCGGCCCCGGCCAAGAATGAAGATCTGACCATCGTCCTTGGTGTGAACCAGGACAAGTACGATCCTAAGAAGCACCACGTGCTCTCCAACGCTTCCTGCACCACCAACTGTTTGGCGCCGGTGGCAAAAGTCCTTCACGATAACTTCGGGATCCAGCGGGCGCTCATGTCCACCATCCATGCCTATACTAACGACCAGAAGATCCTGGACCAGGTGCACAAAGACCTGCGCCGAGCCAGGGCTGCCGCCCTCAACATCATTCCGACCACCACCGGCGCCGCCAAGGCCGTGACCCTGGTCATTCCCGAGCTTACCGGCAAGATACACGGCATGGCCTACCGGGTGCCCACCTCCACGGTCTCTGTAGTGGACCTGGTGGCCGATGTCCAGCGCCCGGTGACGGCGGAGGAGGTGAACGCCGCCTTCAAGAAGGCCGCCGAGGGGCCCCTCAAGGGTTTTCTGGAGTACACAGAGGAGCCACTGGTGAGCATGGACTTCAAGGGCAATCCGGCCAGTTCCATCGTGGACGCCTTGAGCACCATGGTAATAGACGGCACTATGGTAAAAGTCGTGTCCTGGTACGACAACGAATGGGGTTATAGCTGCCGGGTGGCGGACCTGATCAAGTTCCTGGTTGACAAAGGGATATAAAAGAAGGACAGGGGCCGGTGGTGAACCCGGCGCCTGGACCGGCGTTTCCTATAGGCGCGCCGAAAAGCCCGGCGCAAGCCACCTCTGTTTTACATGACTTTAACGCCGATTCAACGTGTAGAGAGTGTTGAAGGACGCCCGTTTTCGCTCGTAGGGGCGGGTTTCAAACCCGCCCCTACAGACCAGCCGAAAAGGGCTAGAAAGCCCCTTTTATCCGATTATTCAACACTCTCGTGTACTTCCTTGCGTTTTTTGCCATCAAGTCCCTCTTGCCCAAGGAATGGGGCGGCGAGGTCTTCGCAAGCGGTGCCAGGACGGTTGCTAGCCAGCGCCATGCGCGACAGCCTCCCTTCAGCCGTGAATATCAGTTTGGTCCTTGAGATATGTTAATCCGCACACGGCGCCCGAATCTGTTGTATCGTGGGAATTGGTTTTGGGCGGGCAATGCGGTACCCTATGAGAGTGTTTGCGGGTAACGTAACGGCTGGCCCTCCGGCAGAGGCCCACCCAGGGATGGCTGGCCTGTCCGATAGGCTGTGGCCGGTCCTGGTCTTCGGGCTTACACTTGTATCGCTGCTTGTCCTGACCCCCCAGTTCGTCGCCGAGCTAGACCCGCCCACCGGCGACGAGCCTTTCTACCTCCAGATGGCCCAAAGCCTGATCAATGACGGCGACTTCGAGATGACCAACAATTACGAGCAGCGGGACTATCTGGAATTCTATCCAAAGGACACTTCAAGCCCCGATTTCCGCGGGTGGCAGACCTTCCCCTTAGAGCTGCCTCCTCATAAATCGAATACCCTGAAACCAGGGCTTTACGAGAAGCATGGCGTTGGGCTGGCAGTCCTGATAGCCCCAGCCTACCAGGCGGCCGGACGGTTGGGCCCAGTGGTGCTGATGGGCCTTCTGGGCGCCTTGCTGGCCGCCAATATCTTCCTGCTGGCCAGAGAATTCAGCGGGGACCTCAAGGCCAGTCTGGTTGCCACTCTGGGCATGGCCTTTACCAGCCCGTTGCTACCGTATTCCTTTCTAATCTTTCCGGCCGTTCCGGCAGCCCTCCTCAGCGTTTATGCCTTTCGGCGGGCACGCCTCTCGCCCGGCAACAACCGTCTTCAACTGGTGGGCCTTGCCGCCTCGCTGGCTATCTTACCCTGGCTGCACGCCGGTTATCTGCTGATATCCATACCGTTATTCTTCTTTTTCCTGGCAAAGAGTTGGGGCGACCGGCGGGCGCTTGCGGTGGTCTTGCCAGTGGTTGCCGCCTCAGGCGGCCTTTTTCTCTATTACTACTATGACCTGTACGGGATGATTATCCCCAATTATGCCGACCATGCAGAGTTCCTGTTTCCTTTTGGGACACTACAGGGTATGTTGGGGCTTTTACTTGACCAGCAGTGGGGACTCCTGGTTTACTCGCCCTTCTATTTGGTCGCCCTGGCCGGGATCGGCCTCATCTTTCGGACGCGAAGGCTCGAGGCCATATGGTTGCTTCTGGCCACCGCGCCTACCTTTCTGTTTTTCGCCAGCTATAGCCAGTGGTGGGGAGAATGGTGCCCGCCGGCCCGATACCTGGCGCCAATACTGCCCCTCGCGGCGGCGCCGGTGGCTCTGTTCCTGAGGCATTCCGATTTGCCGGGTCGTGTACTTTCCGGCTTCCTCCTGGCCGTAAGCCTGTTGATCATGGGAGGCTTCGCGGTCGCGCCAAAATTGATGTACAACCATCCGACGGGAGAGAGCCAGCTCTTTCTGGCCCTGGCCGGCGCCTCAGGGTTTGATCTGACCCCTTGGCTGCCATCCCTGGTTAACCCCGGCCCGGGAGTTTACTGGCAGGCCTCCCTGGCCGTTGTAATAGTTGCGGCGGTTGTGGCGTTCCTCATTGGCTCGACAGAGTCTAAGAAGGGGGCGGGCGTCGTTCCTGGAGGTTTCCAGGCCCTATATTATTTATGGTCGCTGGGGAGGCGCTTCGAGGAAAAGCACCCAAGGGTCCTGGTAGCGCTGGCCTTGGGCTTCATTCTGCTAACGGGGGCCTACTTCCGGTTCGAAGGTCTGGACTGGGACGCCGGCCAGCACATGCACCCGGATGAGCGGTTCATCACCATGGTCGCCAACGACACGAGCCTCCCCTCCAGCATCGCCCAGTACTTCGATAGCGCCAGCTCGCCCCTGAATCCATTCAACCGGAACTTCAAGAGCTATCCCTACGGCACGTCCTTCTTGTTTATGGCCAAGTTCCTGGCCGGGCCGGCAGGAATGGAGGGTTACGACCGCATCAACCTGCTCGGACGCTTCCTCTCGGCGATCTTCGACCTGGGGACCGTGGTGCTGGTCTTTTTGCTGGGTTGTATGGGCGGGTTTAAAACCCGCCCATACAACCGGTGGGTCGGCCTGTTGGGGGCCTTTCTGTATGCGACCGCCGCCCTGGCCATTCAGTACAGCCATTTTTTCGTGGCCGAGAGCTTCACTACATTCTTCTTGGTCCTTACCCTGTTCCTGGCCCTTCGAGTCTCCCAGGGAGGCGGCTGGGCTGGCTATGCCGGCATGGGGCTGGCGTGTGGACTGGCACTGGCCAGTAAAGTGAGCGTGGCGTTGGTCTTGCCGGTCATGGCGGTGGCGGCGGCGCTGTCCTACAGGTCCTCCCGCAGTCTCAAACCTATCTTTGGCCTGGCCCTGGCGCTTATAGCCACTTTTTTGGCTTTCCGGGTGGCCCAGCCCTATGCCTTCGCTGGGACCGGCTTCTTCGACCTGCGCCCGTCCTTGCAGTTCTGGTCGAACGTGGAGGAGCAGCGCCGGATGGCCGAGGGGTCCCTGGAGTTCCCGTATACACTCCAGTGGGCAGGGACCATTCCCTATCTCTTCCCGCTCCAGAACCTCTTCTGGGGCCTGGGACCGGCCATGATGCTGGCGGCCTTGGGAGGGGCCGCTCTGGCCCTGTATCAGCTCATCCGAGAGCGGTGTCTGGCACATCTACTGGTCCTGCTCTGGGTGGGCCTGGCCTTCGTTTACTTCGGCGGCCAGATGGTCAAGTACATGCGCTACCTCCTACCTGTCTACCCATTCCTGGCCCTCCTGGCGGCCTATCTGGTAGTCTGGTTGGTGGAACGAGGAACGAGGAGCAAGGAACGAGGAGAGGGTTCCTTGCTCCTCGTTCCTCTCGTCGCCGTCCTCTTGGGGAGTTTCCTCTGGGCTTTGGCATTTACCCAAATCTACAGGCAACCTTTGACACGGGTCGAGGCTTCCCAGTGGATATTCCAGAACGTGCCGCAAGGAGCTACCGTGGCCGTAGAGCACTGGGACGACCCCTTGCCAATGTCCGTCAGGAATGTGGAGCCAAGGCAGTACCGGCAGCTCTTCCTGGAGCTTTACAACGATGACAGCCCCGCCAAGGTGGACATATTGGTGGACCAGCTCTCCCAGGCCGATTACATTTTCATCTCCAGTAACCGCCTTTACGGGTCCATCCCCCGGCTGCCCTTGCGGTATCCCATGACAATCGAATACTACCGCCTGCTCTTCTCCGGCGAGCTGGGCTTCCAAAGGGAGAAGGTCTTCGTTTCCTATCCTAAGCTGGGGGCGCTGGACCTGGTGGACGATGCGGCGGATGAGGCTTTCACGGTATACGACCATCCCAAGGTGCTGATTTTCAGGAAGACAGATGCCTTTTCCCGGGAGAGGGTGCGCCAGCTTCTTTCCGCTGTGCCCCTGGACAATGTGGTCCGCCAGGGGCTAAAGGATGCGCCATTCAACGGGCTGCTGATGCCCCCGGACCTGCTAGAGGCCAACCGCTCTGGCGGCACCTGGACTGAGATCTTCGATCCCCAGGGGCTGCCGGCCAGTCTCCCGTTCCCGGCGTGGTATCTCCTGGTCCAGGTCCTATCCTTCGCAGTCCTGCCACTGGGAATGGTAGCCCTGGGGGGGTTGCCGGACCGGGGTTATCCCCTTTTTAAGACTCTGGGCGTCTTGCTGGTGTCATACTTCTCCTGGCTGGCCGCCAGCCTTCGCCTGGCCCCGTATACCCGGGTGACGATACTGGCGGCCGTGGTCCTGCTGTGCCTGCTGTCAGCCCTGGCGCTCTGGCGTCGCGGGCCGCAGATACGGGCGGC
>JAUYDP010000146.1 GCA_030691805.1 Dehalococcoidia bacterium
TCCCTTATCTCGCTCACAACTCTAGGGCGCTCGACTGGGATATGCTTACGGATTTCAAGGGCCTGGTGTGGATGCCGCACTCACCGCCGCACTTGCTAGTGCCCAACCACCGGCCGGCGCGCTCGTTCGGACCATTGGCGATGCGGGTGCAGGGGGCGCACCCCAGCGACCGGTAGCCCTGGGAGTACAGGGGGTTTACCGGCACGTTGAAAATGGCCAGGTACTGCCAGACCTCTCGCTCGCTCCACACGAGGATGGGATTAAGCTTCACCAGGCCCTGGTCCCGCTCCTCTATCTCTCGGAAATTGGTGCGGGTCCTCCCCTCGGTGCACCGTAACCCGGTAGCCCAGCAGGCGGCGTTCATCTCCTCGATAGCCTGTCGCGTGGGCTGGACCTTAAGTATATCACAGCACCGGTCCGGGTCGGTACGGTAAAGCCCGTCCGGTATTGGTTCGTCGTTCCGGAAAACCTTCAATTCAGGATACTGTTTCACCTGCTGGTTCATGAATTCGATAGTCTCAGCGGGCTTGAACCTTGTGGTGATAATGAAGCCCCTTATGTCCGGGCTGACCCGCTTGGCCATGTGCCAGACCGCCACAGAGTCCTTGCCGAGGCTGTTAGCGACCACCAGCCGCTCGCCGTATTCCTCATATGCTTCACGTAATAACCCCAGGCTGCGGTCTACCTTTTGGGCAAAGTTCAGGCTATCAACTAACTCTGTAGGGTCTTCTAAGATCAGGTTCCTAGTCATGCACTGCTCCTTATTCTCCTGGTATCTGCGATTTCTGAACACTTGGCCAGGTCTTCCCACCCGCTTCTCTGCCGGCGCTTCCGCGCCACCTTTCAGCGAACAACCCGGACCACCACCATAAGGTTTTGAGCGATCAAGGCCGACCCCACAAGGAAAGCCAAGCCTCCAGAGGGCAGATGGCGGCAAACGTAGGCAGCGAGAGGCGCCGCCACTATCCCTCCGATAGCCAGGGCCAACACTAACATTCCGGGGAAATCCCCTAAGCCCTGCCTCAGCAGGATAGTGGAAGCCACCGTGCTGGCCACAAAGAATTCCGCCAGGTTCACCGTCCCTACAGCGTAGCGTGGCTCCCCTTTGTTAAGGAGTAATACGCCAGAAGTAGCTATCGGTCCGTACGCGCCGGTCAGGCCGTTGGAAAGGGCAGCCACGAAGCCCAGAACGCCCATCTTGGCCACAGTATGGTCCTTAGTAGGTTCAGCCATCTTCTGCCAATTAGACTCCGGGTGATGGGTGCACTCTTCATCACACGTCTCATTGAGACAAGCCGTTCGCCTGCGAAGACTACGTAACACGATAACCAGGCCCATCAACAACAAGAAGCCACTTACCCAAGGCCTAGCCGTTTCCGGTGGGACCGAAGTAAGCAAGTAGGCCCCAAGAAAGCCCCCTGCAACTCCCCCCAATACCATGGGTAGCAGCCACCTCGAATTCACGTTTCCAAAACGCCAGTGGGCCACGCCAGAGGCAAGGCCCGTAAGGATCTTGGCGGCGTTGACTACCGCTACAGCCACAGCCGGCGCAAAACCTGAGGCTATCAACATCGAAGAGGAAAACACCCCAAACCCCATCCCCAGACTGCCATCGATAACCTGGGCCACGCCTCCTATAGCCGCTATGATCAAGAACACCAACGGTCCGGTGATCAACGCGCCACCTGCTGGCATTGCAAGCCGTCGTGCCCTTTGTCATGCAACCAACCCAAGCCGTACCATGCTAGCGGGTCCGATGGAAACACCATCGGGCTGTTATTCTGCCACTTGGATCAGCAGGCGGTAATGGCCGTCCTCTGGCGCCACGCGGAGTATCCTGTGTCCTTCCTGCTTAAGGCTCTTGGGTACATTTCTCATCGGCTCCCCATCGTCTAACAAGACTTCCAAGACGTCCCCAGAGTTCATCTCTTCGAGCTTGATCTTTATGTGGACGAAGTTCAAAGGGCAGAGTACGCCCCGCAGGTCCAACTCCGACTCTGCGCTATTTTGAGTCATAAAGGTTTCCTCCTGCCCAATACTTACGGCGCTGATCAGCTTGTGCGACGATCTCCACCCCCAGCGGCCTAACCACATCATCCAGGTAGGTATTCAGGCCAATCCGGCCGATAACCGCCCCGATACGCTCTCGCCCCTCTCCATGGTGCCGGTACCAGTCTACGGTGGTCTCGATCAAGGCGTAGACCTGGTCGTCGGTAAGGAAGTTGGCCACCTCGTAGGCGAAGAGGGGGTGCTTGCCGTGCCGGCCCCCGACCCTCGCCAGCCAGCCCCGGCGAGCGACCACCATGGCATCCACCGGACACACCTTTACACAATCGCCACAGCCTACGCAGAGGCTGTCGTCCCTCACCGGCAGGTCACCCTCCATCCTCAGGGCCTTATCCTCGCAGCCCTTTACGCATAGCTGGCAACCGTTGCAGAGGTCTTCCAGCAGCTTTGGCTCCACCATACCCTGAAACCCCAGGTCCATCTCCCTAGTCCTGAAACAGTCTATGGGACAGCCTGAAAAGGACATCTTGAACTTGTGGTGCCCGGTAGGCGTTCCGAAATAGCGCCTGTCAACCTCGGCGCAGATTCCCTGGGTGTCTACCAATCCGTTAGGGTTATAGGAGCAGCCGGCGCAGGCCGTCGGCACCCGGACCCGGGCGCCGCAAGAGGCCACCGACCAGTTCACTGCCCGAAGCTCCTCCGCTACGGCATCGAAATGAATGTAATTCACATAGGGGACTTCGACCGATTGCCTTACGGTAATATGGACCTCTCCCCGGCCGTATTTATCGGCGATGGCCGCCGCCGTCCTCATCTTATCAGCGGTAACGCGGCCTCCTGGGCAGCGGAGCCGGACGGTGAAAAGGTCTTTCTGGGTCTGTTTGATGAAGCCCCCGCTCTTTAGCTCATCGAAGTTCAGCTTCAGGCGACGGGACTCCTTGCGCAACTCCGCTTTAAGACCTTCCATGGAGGATTGACTGGATTCCAATATTCGATCCTTTCTAATCCAGGATTCTAATCTAAAAGGCCATGCTCAGATACCGTTCGCCGGTATCCGGCAGCATCGCTACAACCACCTTGCCCGCTCCTATCCGCTCCGCCACGCCTACCGCGGCGTGAACGTTGGCTCCCGAGGAGACACCGACCAGAAGGCCCTCCTCCCGAGCCAGGCGCCGGGCCATGGTGTAAGAGTCCTCGTCAGTCACACCCACCACCTGGTCTATAACTTCGCGGTTTAGGACACCGGGGACGAAGCTGGCGCCGATGCCCTGTATACCATGAGGATGGAACTTGCCTCCGGCCAGGACCGGGGAGCGGGCCGGCTCCACGGCCACAATGTATACATCCGGCCTTGCGGCCTTGAGGACCTCGCCCACGCCGGTAATAGTCCCCCCAGTGCCAACACCGGCCACGAAGGCGTGGATCTCCCCACCAGTCGCCTCCAGGATCTCCCGGGCCGTGGTATGGCGGTGAACTTCCGGGTTGGCCGGGTTCTCGAACTGCTGGGGCATGAAATATTCGGGATGGCTGTCAATAAGCTCTTGGGCGGCGTATATCGCTCCGGTCATGCCCTCGATAGCCGGGGTCAAGACCAGCTCGGCCCCGAAACGGGCCAGGAGGCGTCTTCGCTCTACGCTCATGTCTTCAGGCATGGTCAGTATCAAACGGTAACCCTTGACGGCGGCCACTATCGCCAGGCCGATGCCCGTATTACCGCTGGTAGGCTCGACGATAGTCCCTCCCAGACGTAGCTTACCATCTCGTTCCGCCTGTTCGACCATTGCCAGGGCGATGCGGTCCTTGACGCTGCCGCCGGGATTAACCGACTCCAGCTTGCCGTAGACCTGGGCGGCCCCGCCGGCGGGTACCCGGTTCAGCCTGACCAGAGGCGTCCCCCCAATAAGCTCCAGGGCGCTGCCGGCTACGATGCACACAGGGGCGCCCATCAGATATGGTACATGGGCTGGGGCCGAATGCCGCCCGGCCCGATGGCCAGTTGGGCGATGGAAGCGGCGGATAGTATTCGCTTAGTGGCCTTGTCCACGCCCTGCCAGACGGTGCGCACGGCGCATAGGTCCCGCTGTGCACAACCGGACACTTCTTCGGCGCAGTCCTGACCGATGGGCCCCTCCAGGGCCTCCATCACGTCGGCCAGGGTCAGCTCCTCCGGCGGGCGGGCCAGAGTGTGGCCCCCGCGGGGCCCGCGCACGCTTCGCACGATCCCCGCCTTGCGCAGGGCCAGGAGTATCTGGTGAAGATATGGCTCCGGGATCGCCTGGCGAACCGCGATGTCGCTATTCTGGATAAGTCCCTCGCCATAATGTCGGGCCAGGTCCAGCACCGCCCTTGTCCCGTAGTCGCCTCTAACCGAAAGCCGCATATCACCTGCCTATTGTTGATTAAGTCAATCAAGATTGTAATATATAGTATGGGCGTTTGTCAAGGGGTTTGGGTGGGGAATTTGTGCATCTCTTCTTGAGAGTGCTTACCGGGGTGTTCTACCTTACTAACGATCTGCGCACTGAGGGGCTAGAGGGGATGGGTGGGATCATACAAGGTTTCTACTGTGCTGCGACCCTGCTCCGCACCGTTTCTACGTCCTTCTCCCATTCCTCAAAGTCGTACTGGGATGGTATCCTCTTCAGTCTGAGATAGTCCATCATCTCCCAAAGGCTTACGCCGGCTTCCCTGGCCGCTCGTGCCATGCTTATCTTCCCCTCGGCGTATTGTTTGGCATAGTATTCCATCTTCCATTCTTTTGTAGCCTTGTAAAGCAACTTGCGGACTGTGGTCGAGCGGTCGCTTTGTTCAACCCTCTCTATCATTTCCAGGTCCCGTATAAGCTCTACCGGCAGCCGGGAACCGACCATTTGCTCTTTCCTCACCTGCTCACCTCCCGTGCCCTCTTAAGGATGTCTGCGACGATATCTGGTGACAGCCATACAACCCTGGCCAGCTCTCCGACTGCGTGCTCCAGGTCCTCCAGGCTCAACTCTCCCCTGGCACAGCCTTCCAACAGCACCGCAGCACTGCCCATGTAGCCTACGCCCAAAGCTCTCGCGACGGTCCTGGCCTGCTTATCGTCCACCAGGATCGCCATATTGCGCAGCCTGGCGATGGCCAGGGACTCGGCTTCCCCGGGGTCAATGGACGTAGTCCCCAGCAAGCGTCCCTTCAAACCCTCTTCATCGGCATTCAAGGGTACCACCTGCAACCATCCGTCGCCCAGGGCCTGTTGAACGTATATGACCTCGGGCGCTGAAACCTGTAGCCCTCCTTCCACCACCTCCTCGTTAACAGCCGGCGCGATAGCTACCGAATCGAAGAGCCGCCTCAGCAAATTGAGCCTTCCTATCTTGGCGAAGCCTATGAGCACCGAAACGTCGGCGATAACCATACGTTACCTTTCGCAGGCTGTTGGTCGTCCCGCATACAGGTTAACAGATGAAGGGAATGTTTTCAACACACTCCCTATGTTTTGGGGGGAGCAAATTCGGCGCGGGTGAGCGTCAAGATTCCGCGGAAGTTGCCGGCAATGTAGGCAATGTAGTGCGGGGTCAAACGGAGTACCCTCTACCGTTATATCCAAAGGGGCTACCTCTCCACCTACCGGCGAGCAATGGACAAGCACGTCTACCTCCGGCGGGCCGATGTTGACGCGCTCCGGCGTTTTCGCCAGTCCGAGCAATCACACGGCCCGACTCTGAGCGCGATCGAGCGGGCTCGCGACTTTCAGCGCCGGGTCTTTGGTGAGCAGCGCCTCTCAACTCCCTCTGCGGAACTGATCGAGGAGGCGAGGCGCGAGCGCGCTGAGGAGCTACCGTGATCCCCTCAGAAAACACCGGCCTGGTAGTCGTAGACGCTAGTCTGGCCGCGATGTGGGTGATGGCCGAGCCATACACCTCGCAGGCCCTCGCCCTGGCAGCAGACTGGGCGCGGGATCAGGTCCAGGCCATTGCTCCCCACTTAATGATGAGCGAGGTAGCCAGCGCTCTCTATAAACGCCTGCGCCGGGGGGAGCTTACCTTGCAGCAAGCAGTTGAAGCCTTACACGTCGTGTACAGCTTCGGGGTGCGGCTGGAAGGGGAGACGGGCCTCCACGAGCGAGCCCTCTTCCTCGCCCAAAGCCTCGACCGCTCGGCGCCCTATGATGCCTTGTACCTGGCGCTGGCTGAACACCGAGGGTGCCAGGTGTGGACTGGCATTTATGCCTTGTCATTCCCAATCAGCCCCTTAGCCATCTATGTAGGGGATGCCTGCCCACCCGGTCCATCCCCAGGGCGACCACAGAGGGATCGCCCCTACAGATGGGGAATGCGGATATCCTGCCAGCCCAGCGCAGCCAAACCCAAGTTATTTATCAAGATTCATTACGCCGGGGCTGCCCAGAATACCCCGGACCTACCTGGGCCACGCACCCCCAACATATTACCTGGCCAGCCGCCGGACATCAGGAGACAACAGGTCGTTTACAGGCGCAACTGGAATAAGTCCGTGATTACGGCCTAAATAGTCTGCGTAATCTTCGGATTAGCTTGAAAGGGGGAGTGCCTCCAGCCTCTCCCTAAGCTTCCCGGCCTTCTCTTGCCAACTTCGCAGCCGGTCATCATCCTTGGCCACCACTTCGGGTTTGGCCTTGGAGCGGAAATCCGGGTTGGATAGTTTCGCATTGAGGCGGGCCATTTCCGCCTCCGTCTCGGCCAGCTCCTTTTCCAGACGGCGTCGCTCCTCAACCATATTCACCATTCCTGCTAAAGGCAGGTAGACCTCCAACCCGCCGACCACCAGCGCCAGCGCCTCGGTTGGGCGATCAGGGAGATGGCCGACCACGGAGAGGGGCCGAGCCCGAGCCAGGAACGATAGGACGTCGGCCTGCTCTTCCAGCCATTCCACCTCTGTGCCAGCCACGATGACGGCTTCCACCCATCGCGCCGCCGGGACCCCGGATTCGGCCCGGGCGTTTCGAACAGACCGTACTATTTCGATAATAAGGGCCATCCGTCTCTCCGCCTCGCGGTCCATCAGGGACAGGTCCGCAAGTGGATACAGAGCAATAACGATGCTGGGACCCTTCATATCTAACCGTTGCCATACCTCCTCTGTGATGAAGGGCATGAAAGGATGCAGCAGCCTCATGCTGGTTTCCAGGACCTGCCTCAAGATAGGGGCAGGATCGGCGCGGTCCGGGGCGCGCACTTTAGACGCCTCGATATACCAGTCGCAGAATTCTCCCCAGAAGAAGCCCTGGATGCGGCGTCCGGCCTCTCCAAGCTGGAAGGAGGCGAGCAGGTCGCCTACCTCGGCTATGGTCCTGTTCAGCCGGCTCAAGATCCAGCGGTCGGCGAGGGGCAGGGTCAGGGGTAAGGGGTCAGGGGTTAAGGGTATAGGGTCAGGGGTTAAGGGTGTAGGGTGTAGGGTGTAGGGTGTAGGGTCTGGGGCGGCGTGTAAAGAGTCCTGGGTATGTGCTTCTTTTGACCCTGGACCCTGAACCCCGCCTTGTTCCTTGTTCCTTGTTCCTTGTTCCTCCCCGCTCGACCCTCGTCCCTCGACCCTTGACCCTTGCGCCAGCACGTAACGGGCGGCATTCCAGATTTTGTTAGCGAAGTTGCGGCCGGACTCCAGCCTGGCGGCGTTGACCTGGATATCCTTGCCGGGGGTGCTGCCGGTGGCCAGGGCGATCCGTAGGGCATCTGTCCCGTATTTGGCGATGAGGTCCAGGGGGTCCAGGACATTGCCCTTGGACTTGCTCATCTTCTCACCGTTGGTGCGGATAAGGCCGTGGAGGTAGACCGTGCGGAACGGGACCTGGCCGGTGTTCTCCAGCCCCATCATGATCATCCGGGCCACCCAGAAGAACAGGATGTCGTAGCCTGTCTCCATCACGCTGGTGGGATAGAAGTACTGGAAGTCCTCGGTTTCTTCGGGCCAGCCCAGCGTGGAGTGAGGCCAGAGTCCCGAGCTGAACCAGGTATCCAGGACGTCCGGATCCTGGCGTAGGCGGCTGCTCCCACAATGGGCGCAGGTAGCAGGCTCCTGCTCAGCTACCGACAATTCCGGACAATCATCGCAGTACCAGACCGGGATGCGATGGCCCCACCATATCTGGCGGGAGATGCACCAGTCGCGGATGTTCTCCATCCAGTTGACATAGACCTTGGTGAAATGCTCCGGCAGGATGCTGATACGCCCGTCCCTGACCGCTTCCAGGGCGGGTCGTGCCAGGGGAGCCATGCGGACAAACCATTGAAATGAGACTGTAGGTTCGACCACGGTCTTACAGCGGTAGCAATGTCCGACCGAATGGGCATGGTCTTCCACCTTATCCAGGAGGCCATCCCTCGTCAGGTCCTCTACCAGCCTGTCCCGACAGGCATAGCGGTCAAGGCCCTGGTAAATGCCCGCATTCTCGTTCATGGCCCCTTCGAGGGTCATCACCTTGACCGCAGGTAGGCCATGGCGCTGGCCTATCTCGAAGTCCGTTGGGTCATGGGCAGGAGTAACCTTAACAGCCCCCGTGCCAAAGGCCGGGTCCACCGCCTCATCGGCGACGATGGGGATACGCCGTCCGAGGGTTGGCAGTATCGCCGTGCGGCCAACCAGGTCCGCATACCGCGAGTCACCGGGGTTCACCGCAACGCCCGTGTCCCCTAAAATGGTCTCCGGTCGGGTAGTGGCCACTCGGACGTACCCGCCGCCCTCCAGGGGATACCGGACGTAGTACAGCTTACCCTGGCGCTCTTCGTGCTCCACCTCCAGGTCGGAGAGAACGGTGCCGCAGCGGGAGCACCAGTTGACGATGCGTTCTCCCCGGTAGACGAGGCCCTTCTGGAAAAGCCTGACGAACGTGGCGCGAACGGCCCGGCTGGACCGTTCGTCCATGGTGAAACGCTCTCGTGTCCAATCGCACGAAGCGCCCAGACGCTTATGCTGGTCGGCAATGATGCGCCGGTACTTGACGGCCCACTCTTGCATCCGCGCCAGAAAGGCCTCCCGGCCCAGTTGCTGGCGAGAGGTCCCTTCTTTGGCAAGCTCCCGCTCCACCACCACCTGGGCGGCGATGCCGCTATGGTCGCTGCCGGGCAACCAGAGGGTGGAGTCTCCCATCATCCTTCGCCAGCGGGCCATGATGTCCTCGATGGTAGCCGTCAATGCGTGACCCAGGTGGAGCTGCCCCGTGACGTTAGGCGGGGGCATGATGATTACGAAGGGCGTTTTGCCCAGGTCTAGGCTGGGGGTGAAATAGCCCGCCTCCAGCCAGAACTGGTAGAGCCTCTGCTCCACTTCGTGAGGATCATAAGCTGCGGGCAGGTCGTAGCGGTTCTTGGAATCAAACTTCATATGGCTCAATGTTCTCCAAGTCAGTATGGGAGGTGCCTCTAATAGATATATTACATGTGATCGAGGCGGGGGTAAAGTATCGGGACCCGCGGCTGGTCCTGTTTGACACTCGGCACACTTCGTGCTATGATACGGCGATACGGGTAACCGTATATACCAAGCAGAAGGGTCGTGCTCGATATGCCAATGACTAAGTTAACAATCCTGGTACCAGAAGAATTGCGCCGGCGGGCGAAGTCCCTCGCGGCAGTACGCAATGAGCACGTTAGCGACATAGTACGTCGGGCTCTAGAAGAATACGTCGATGAGGTCATGGAAGAAGCCGACGACATTCGCGCGATAGACGAGATAGAGGCCCGGATCGCGAGCGGCAAGGTTCGCGTCAGGGACTGGGCGGAGTTTGAGGCGGAAATGGATGCCTTACAAGATTAAGGTCTCAGGCGACGCAGAGCGCGACGTGCGTCATCTGCCCGGGCACTTGAGGCAACGCGCCCGACGCCTAATAAGCGCGCTAACTGGCGAGCCAAAGCCTCCGGGGACAAAAGAACTTCGCGGCTACTCAGGTTACTTTCGTATACGCATAGACGGCTGGCGAGTGATTTATCGCATCTACGAACCGGAACAGATCATCCTCGTTTTACGCATTAGAAAGAAGATCGGGCCAGCTACGTACTCTGACCTTGGCTAAACTACAAAAAAATAAGAAGTATACCTGTATTGAGACCTACTATTGCCCGACCGGGCAAGCCTTGATACACATGGCGCAGTAGCTATATCCCAGGACCTCTTGGTAAGCATCGTTGTAATTGTGGCACTTGATCCGGTCAACACCATCGGCCGAGATAGCTCCTACCGGGCAAGCCTCAGCGCAAAGATTGCAGCTTATTCCGGGACAGAGGTCACCTTTAGTCTTCGGGTCAGGGGTAAACTGAGCGTCGGTCAAAACGGCCGTGAGCCGTACTAACGGGCCGTATTCGGGCGTCAGTAAGAGGTGATTGAATCCCACTTCGCCAAGTCCCGCCTGTACCGCAGCCGGAACATAAGCCAGCCACTTGGTGGTGATGACCGCGTTAAAATTGGGCGTATCGGGCTTAAGGAAAGTCTCATATATGAAAAACACCGGCAGCGCCTTGTGGCCCCGGTCCTCGATGAACTTGGAGACCTCGTAGCAAATCTCGTTCAGTTTATGGTTCAGGTAAATCATACCCCAGGAGACCGACCGACCTTTCCCAGGTTCTATAAATCCCTTCAGCGCCCGCTTGCCAATCACGATCACTGACTTGGCCGTAGGCAGTAGGTCGGTAGGTTTGTAGCCGGGCGCCTTGGAAAGGCTGTCAGCAGTGGCAATCCCCACCATGTCACCCCCTACCGAAAGGGCGTGCTTTTTGACTTCACTGACAAGCAGCATGATCTTTTAAATTTCTCCTTCTATGGTATAGTGCCGGTTACCGGCGCGATGGTGAAAGCGAGCCGTAATTGCGCTGACGAGGAGCGCCGGGTCTCTTGATTCGCGTAATCAGGCTCGATCCGTCTCCCGCCGCTCCCTCCAACGCCAGCAGACGTCCCTTCATCTGGCGTCCACAGGCAAACCCGCAGAGCGAGCCATCGGCCGCCACGACCCGGTGGCAGGGTATAAGAATTGGCAAAGGATTATTCGCCAATGCTCGACCCACGGCCCTGGTGGCATGGGGCTGGCCAATCGCCGTTGCAACCTGGCTGTAAGAACGGGTTTGGCCCCAGGGAATATCCTGCGCTGCCCGCCAAACCGCTCTTTGGAAAGGCGTCCCTAACTCTTCGTCCCAGGAGTCGTTCATCGCCACGGCCTCACCCTGAAGGTAGCGCTCGACCTTTGTAAGAAAGGCAACAACCGAGCTGTCCTGGGAGTCCTCTTCGACCCCAAGGTCCAGCAACACCTGTTC
>JAUYDP010000162.1 GCA_030691805.1 Dehalococcoidia bacterium
GCTGGCCGAGAGTTTAGCTCCTGAAACGTAACCACTCAGCCACAAAGTCACAAAGCCACGAATTCACGCTCTGAAAGAGGCTTGTATTCCATAACTTTCTTTGTGCCGTGGTGTCTTAGTGGCTGAGTAGATACGAAATTCAACATCATCTGCGTTACTTCAAGGTTCTCTCTACCTCCAAACGGCAGCCATCAGCAGTCGAACGCCTACCCACCGGCGGGCCCGGGAGAGGAGCCGCCCGATCCACTTTCCACGAAGGCGGCGGGATCGCGCCGCACCAAGCTGGGCGCCAACCATGGCCCCTATGCCCATGGAGATAGCCGGGCCCAGCATGACCTGCCCCAGGGTCAGATGGGAGGCAACTCCGACGCCGGTCGAGATAACCAGGATGAAGTGGGACGTGGCCGTGGCTACATGGGCTGGAAAGGAGAGAAGCAGGATCAGGGCCGGGACGTGGATAATGCCCCCGCCGACGCCCAGGATACTGGATAAGAAGCCCACGAAGAAGCTCAGTACTATGCCAATGCGCTCGTCGAAAGCATACACGAATTTGTGGCCGTCAGCATCCACTAACATTCTGGTCACAAGTCCCTTTCCCAGCGCTGGGGGATCTGCGCCTGGATTCTGCCGCGACTCGGGCCTCCATAGCAGGGAGACTGATACCCCAACCAAGAGCATGCCGAATACCAGGCTGAACAGCCGCGAGGTCAGGTAGGTGGAGAGGTAAGCCCCTATAAGGGCCCCGGGGACGGTGGCCAGGCCGAACCTCACGCCACTCTTTAGATCCACCCGTTTCTGCCGTAAATAGGAGATGCTGCCGGAGGCTGCGTTCAGGAAGACTACCGCCAGAGAAGTGCCCACGGCGTCCTGGGGGGTGGCGTGGTAGACGAGGAGGAGGACCGGGACGACTATGAAGCCGCCGCCCAGGCCTATCAGAGTGCCGTAGGTCCCAACGACAAGTCCGAAGACGGCGAAGGCCGGGTATTCCCAGAACCCCAAGTTAAAGAGAGCCCTTTCTCTCATCAGTGGTAGGGCTGGCCGTGCGGCTCAGCTCTTCTGTGGGAAGTGGAACGAAGGTAGGGTTATGCCTCAGCAACGCCTGGCGGTCCATCCTCTCCCGCGTTTCGGCATTTGCACCAGCATATCATTTCGCTGGGAAAAGTCAATCATGATTAACGTCGCCGGTGATATAATTGACATGCTCCTTGTTGCGGAGGTAGGAGAACCTCGTCATGAAGGCTATGCTCCTGCGGGCCCAGTGCCCCATTGATACCGGACCGTTTGTGCTGGCTGAGGCGCCGGACCCCCAGCCGGGGCCGGGGCAGGTGCGCCTGCGGGTCACCGCTTGTGGCCTCTGCCACACCGACATGCATATCATAGAGGGCGAGCTGCCGTCCCAGAAGCTGCCTCTCGTCCCCGGCCATCAGATAGTTGGGGTGGTGGACGCCTCCGGTCCGGGGATCGGGCGACTCCGGCCCGGAGACCGGCTGGGCGTGCCGTGGTTCCACTCCGCGTGCGGAGCTTGCCGGTTTTGTGCTTCAGAGAGGAAGAACCTGTGCCCCTCGGCCCGCTTCACCGGGGCTATGCCCAGTGCGAGGTGGTCCGGGAGGACTTCGCCTGCCGCCTGCCGGAAGGCTTTACCGACGTTCAAGCGGCCCCGCTCCTCTGCGCCGGCATCATCGGGTACCGGGCCAAGCCTCTTTCGGAGATAAAGCCGGGGGGCCGCCTGGGCCTCTACGGCTTTGGGGCTTCGGCCCATATCATCATGAAGACGGGCAGCTTGACATCCACCCGGAAATGATGTACAGTTTTACTGTACAGGTATCCTACCGGAGGGAAAGACGTGACCGTTCAGACAACCTACACCGAGGCTCGGGCGAACCTTGCCAAGCTGTGTGATCGGGTCACGGCTGACCGAGATACAGTGATCATCACGAGGCGTGGGGCGGAAGATGTGGCCCTCATCGCGGCGGACGAACTCGCCATTTTGGAAGAAACGGCGCATCTGCTCCGCTCGCCGGCCAACGCTGTGCGCCTGCTGACCGCGCTGGACCGAGCCTTGAAGCGGACCGAGAAACCACAAAACGCGGAGGTGTTGCGCCGGGAGCTAGGAATTGCTGCCAAGAAGTAAAGGCCCACGGCGAGAAGCCGGAGGCAGTTCTTCACAGGGCAGGCGCGAAACCGTGTTTCATCCGGAGTTCCGAGAAGACCTGCGGTACTGGGTGGAAATGGACCGCAAGGTCGCCTTGCGTGCGTTGGATATCGTAGAGGCTATCGTGAGGGACCCCTTTCGGGGCGTCGGAAAGCCCGAGCCGCTGAAACACCTCGCTGCCGGCATCTGGTCCCGGCGCCTCACGCGAGAGCATCGCATCGTCTACCTCGTGAGCGACGACCGCATTGATTTCCTCCAGGCGCGGTATCATTATTAGCGCTTCTCTTGGAAACCCCGCTTTCATGATCTCACCGTCCCCACCTTCAACCTCCGCCACTGCTCGCGCGTTCCCGACCTAAGAGTCCACCACGCAAGTTAGTTTCCGACCACCACTGCTACACCCAGGTGAGCATGTGTAGCGCTATCCTGGTTATTCGCTATATATTGTTATTCCCTATTCTCCACTACAACGAAACTAGCCGCGCGCTGGTGATATGATACTATGCAGAGCAACGGAGGCTATTCAAGATGAAGATGCCATGATATTGCGGACGCAGGGCTCCACGGACGCGGGCCACTTTGGGGATCGCGGAGGTGCCAGACCCTGAACCTGGTCCCGGGCAGGTGCGCCTTCGGGTCGCTGCCTGTGGCCTCTGCCGTACCGACCTGCGGTATTATTTTCCACTTGAGGCAATCATACCTACCCCGGGTAACATTTTAAATGAGTCAATACGGGGCTTGATGAAGAGTTCATCGCCCCTTATAATACGTGGAGGCAGGCGAAAAGCTGGACCTGACCCTTTCGGATTCTACCCTCTAATAACGAGGAGGCACTATGGATATCAGAACGGTGGGGGTGGTGGGTTGTGGCCAGATGGGATCTGGCATTGTTGAGGTCAGCGCCCGGGCAGGCTATATAACTATAACCCGGGAGGTAAACCAGACCTTTCTGGACAAAGGCTTGAAGGCCATTCAGAGTTCTCTGGAGAGGGGCGTCCAGAAGGGCAAGATATCCACCGAACAGAGAGACGAGACCCTGGCCCGGGTCAAAGGCACCACTCAGTTGGACGACCTGGCGGCCTGCGATTTTGTCATCGAAGCAATCATAGAGAATATGGAAGACAAGAGGTCTACTTTCTCTGCCCTGGACAAGGCCTGTCCACCACACACCATACTTTCTTCCAACACCTCCGCTCTCTCCTTAATAGAGATGGCCCGCTCCACCCAACGGCCCGATCGCTTCATCGGTATGCACTTCTTCAACCCGCCCACCGCGACGAAACTCCTGGAGGTTGGGAAGACCATTCTGTCCAGCGATGCCAGCGTTGAGGTTGGACGTAAGCTCGGGGAGTCCTTGGGGAGGACGGTGGTAGTAGTGCCCGATTCACCGGGGTTTATCGTGAACCGGTTGCTGGTCCCCTATCTTCTCGACGCTATTCGCTGCTACGAGTCCGGCCTGGCCTCCCGAGAGGACCTGGATTCCAGCATTACCCTGGGACTCAATCACCCTATGGGACCCCTGGCCCTGTCCGATTTCATAGGCCTGGATACGATTTATTTCATCGCCGAAACGATGTTCGACGACTTTCGGGAGACCCGTTTTGCCCCACCACCCCTACTGAAGAAGATGGTGACGGCCGGCCTCTACGGTCGGAAAACGGGCAAGGGCTTCTACGATTACGCCAAGTAGGAGAAACTGATGGCTTTTCAAAACATCTTGGTCCAGCGCGAAGATAGTACAGGCATCATCCAGATAAACCGGCCGGACAAGCTTAACGCCCTTAATAAGGCTACGGTGGGGGAGCTAATCCAGGCGGTGGACGAACTGGGTAGCGACGTCTCGATCCGGGCGATAATCTTTACCGGAGCAGGGGAGAAGTCGTTTATCGCTGGAGCCGACATCGAGGAATTGAGCGCCCTGAAGTCACCGGTCGAAGCAATGGAGTGGGTGGGAGCATTACACTCTCTACTGAATCGAATTGATAAGCTGGAGAAGCCAACCATCATGGCCATAAACGGCTTCGCGTTAGGTGGGGGCTGCGAACTGGCCATGTCGGGCGACATCCGCATTGCGGCCGAAACGGCCCGTTTTGGCCAGCCGGAGATAAACCTGGGGCTTATCCCCGGCGGGCAGGGCACCCAGCGGCTGCCTCGCCTGGTAGGCCGGGGGATGGCCAAGCTGCTAATCTTCGGGGGGGACGCAATTCCTGCTGCGGAGGCCCTTCGCCTGGGCTTGGTGGAGCAGGTGGTCCCAGCGGCGGAAGTGATGCCGGCGGCCAGGGCGCTGGCCCAGAAGCTGGCCAGCAAGTCCCCGGTTATCATGGCCCTCGCTAAGAAGGCCATCAACGAGGGGATGGAGACAGACCTACAGCGGGGCTGTGAACTGGAGGCGGTGTTATTTGGGGTCGCCGCCAGCACCGAGGACCGGACCGAGGGCACCAGGGCGTTTCTGGAGAAGCGCAAGCCTATCTTCAAGGGCAGGTAACAAACAATGAAGAGTGTTGTAGCCTGGGGCTTATCCCCCGGCCGAGCCCCAGTAGGGGACAAGCCCCTACACTACAGTTGGGGCCGTAGCCCTAGGGGGGACAAACCCCAACCTATAAAAGTTGTAGCCTGGGGGCTTATCCCCCGGCCCAGCCCCAGTAGGGGACAAGCCCCTACACTACAAAAGGGGCCACTGCTCCGGTGGGGGACAAGCCCCAACCAGACGGTTAGGGTAGTAGAGCAATAGGGAGATAGATGGATAACGAGATCGTAATAATTGATGGCGCTCGGACGGCCTTTGGCACCTTTGGGGGCACGCTTCGGGATGTTGAAGCCACAGACCTGGCTATCATTTCGGCCAAGGAGGCCCTGCGCCGGTCTAACGTAGAGGCCGGCATGATAGATGCCGTAGTCGTAGGGAACGTGATACAGAGCACTGGGGCCACCGCCTATATCGCCCGCCACATGGCCCTGGCGGTTGGCGTGCCTATGGAGACACCGGCTTTGGTGGTGAACCGGCTCTGTGGATCTGGGTTGCAAGCTGTGGTCACAGCCGCCCAGTGGCTGCTACTGGGAGAGGCCCAGTGGGTCCTGGCGGGAGGAGCCGAGAGCATGAGCACGGCTCCATACGTCGTCAAAGGGGCGCGCTGGGGACTCGGCCTGGATGGAGGCAAGCTGGAGGATGCCCTCTGGCATGCCCTGGTGGACCCCTACCGGAAGACACCCATGGCCATAACCGCGGAGAATGTCGCGGCCAAGTATGGCCTCTCCCGGCAGGAGGTTGACGAGTTCGCCTATACCAGCCAGATGCGCGCCAAGGCTGCCACGGAGTCCGGCCGCCTGCGGGAGGAGATCGTCCCAGTGCCCCTACCGGGCAAGGGAGGCCAGGCTATTGTCTTCGATCGGGACGAGCATATCCGGGGCGATACCACCCTGGAGAGCCTGGCCAAGCTGAAGGCCAGGTTCAAGGAGGGCGGTGTGGTCACCGCCGGTAACGCCAGCGGCATCAACGACGGCGCAGGAATGATGGTGATAACCACCAGGGCCAATGCCAAAGAGCGGGGACTCAAGCCCCTGGGCCGGGTGCTCTCCTGGAGCACGGTGGGGGTGGACCCGGACATCATGGGTATGGGTCCCGCGGCGGCTATACCCCTAGCACTGAAGCGGGCTGGGTTGAGGCAAGACCAGATGGACCTTTTCGAGGTGAACGAGGCTTTTGCCTCGCAATATCTTGGAGTAGAGAAGGAGCTGGGCCTGGACCGGAGCAAGACCAACGTGAATGGTGGGGCTGTGGCTATCGGGCATCCCCTCGCTGCCAGCGGCGCCCGGCTGGCTATAACCACCCTCTATGAATTGCGCCACCGGGGAGGGCGCTACGGCGTGGCCTCACTCTGTATTGGCGGAGGCCAGGGTATCGCCGCGGTGCTGGAGAACCTCCAGTAAGGACAATCAATCACTTTACGCAGGCTAAATGCTGGTTCGATAATCGAAAAATACTAAAACGAAAAAACGGAGGTGGTAAATGAAACTCACACTTAGTGTAATAAAGGCCGATGTTGGGGGCTACGTTGGCCATGCCAGTATGCACCCCGACCTGATGGCCAAGGCGGAAGAACTACTGGGCCAAGTCAAGAAGAGTGGCCTCCTTATTGACTACCACATAGCCCGAGTGGGTGATGACCTGGAACTCATCATGACCCATACCAAGGGTGAAAACAATGTGGCTATACATAAGATGTCTTGGGAGACCTTCGAGGCCTGCACCGAAGTAGCCAAGAAGCTGAAGCTATACGGAGCCGGCCAGGACCTGCTGGCCGACGCCTTCTCCGGCAACGTCAAGGGGATGGGGCCGGGCGTCGCCGAGATGGACCTGGATGAGAGGAAGTCCGAGCCGGTCATCATCTATATGGCCGACAAGACGGCCTCCGGCGCCTGGAACATGCCCCTTTACAAGATGTTCGCAGACCCGTTCAACACTGCCGGCCTGGTAATCGCCGAGGCCATGGACGGCGGGTACCGTTTCGATGTCCTGGACCTCAAGGCCGGCAAATATATCCAGTTCGATGCCCCGGAGGAGATATACCATATGCTGGCCTTCATCGGCTCGCCGTCCCACTATGCCGTGCGGGCAGTTTACTCCCGGCGCACTGGAGAGATCGGGGCGGTCTCGTCCACCCAGAGACTGAGCCTCATTGCCGGACGCTACGTGGGCAAGGATGATCCTGTATGCATCGTTCGCTGCCAGAACCAGTTTCCGGCTGTTGGTGAGTGCCTTGAGCCGTTCTCCATGCCGGCGATCGTGGAGGGCTGGATGCGCGGCTCCCATAATGGGCCGCTAATGCCGGTCTCCTTCAAGGAGTGCAACCCGACCCGGTTCGATGGGCCGCCCAGGGTCATCGCCGCCGGATTCCAACTGGCCGATGGCCGGCTGGTAGGTCCGCTGGACATGTTCGACGACCCAGCCTTCGACCCTACCAGGGAGCAGGCGATGGTTGTTGCTGAACACCTGCGCCGGCATGGCCCCTTCGAGCCTCACCGCCTTCCCATGGACGAAATGGAGTACACCACCATGCCTCTGCTGATGGAGAGGCTGGCCGCCAGGTGGAAGCCCGTCGAAGACGGAAAGTAATCTGTAGACTAGCTCCTGATCGGCTTAACCGGAGGGGAGATTCATGAATCTCCCCTACATAAGGCATGGGAATTGGGAATATTGTAGGGGCGATTCTTGAATCGCCCCTACGGACTGTGTTGTGTATATCGTAACGGCGAGGCACGCCACATTCCCCAAAGCATCCGACTAGGAGGGAAAGAACCAGCAGATTGCTCGGCCTTACCTTTGTTTGATACAATTATCTATGCTGGGACGGGTAGACGGGCCCTGGACTCTACAGGCGGGGTGAGTTGAAGCACCGTCGGGGGCCTGCTCCAAGGAACTGGGACCTTTCCCGGCAGGAGGACCACCATTAGGTGGATGTGACTAACGTGGTTGTGCCCGACAAAGGTGCGAGCCGGCCGGGCAGTCGCTTTCGGACAACAAAACCGTCCCTGTCCGCAGGCGCCCGGATCATGGCCGTGTGGGTGGACTTGAAGACGCCGGTCCTGGTCTTCCTGGGACTCCGGGTCTTTCTCTCCGCAGCCATCTACCTCGTATCGCCGCTCCTGCCGTTCTCATACCGCGGCTCCCCGTGGAGCGCACTGCCGGACCAACCGCTGCTGGATGTGTGGGCGCGCTGGGACAGCGGCTGGTACGCCAGCATCGCTGAGGCGGGTTACAGGTATTCTTTAGAGCAGGCCAGCAACGTGGCATTTCTTCCAGCGTACCCGCTGGCTATCAAGGCATTCACTCTACTCACCGGTAACACCTGGACCGCAGGGATTCTGGTCTCCAACCTGGCTTTCCTGGCGGCCCTGATAGTGCTTTTCAAGCTGACACAATCAAAATTTGGTCGCGCCGTTGCAGGAAGGGCCGTTCTATACACCGGTGCTTTTCCGGCCGCCTTCTTTTACTTCAGCATGTACAGCGAGTCGCTATACTTGCTGGCGGTCCTTCTTTCCTTTTATTTT
>JAUYDP010000292.1 GCA_030691805.1 Dehalococcoidia bacterium
AACACTTGCCCATACCTGTGTCAAGGGCGGACATAGCGACAGGGGACATAGCATTTCATAACATTACAATTCAACTGGCAGTCGGCGTTGTGACCAGAGCGTTGAAAGACGCCCGTTTACGTTTGATAGGCGGGCTTTTCCAGGCCCGCCGGAGAGGCTGGCAAGCACCTCCTATCCTGTTATTCAACGCTCTCGTGAACCTGCGTGACAGAATAGGAGAACGGATGGTACAATGGCTCAAATCGCGTTAAGAGATCGGTTGTCCTATGGTTGCTGAAAGGAGTCGAATGCCCACTAACATCGCAGGGATAGAGCTGGAGAGAATCATACAGGTAGCAGTCGCCGTTGGAGGCACGTACGTTTTCCTCTTCTGGTTCGGTTTGGTCTACTGGGCCTTTCGAGATATCCGGGCACGCAGCCAGGAGGCCCTGGTCCAGGTGCTCGCCGTGCTGCTGGTCCTGTTCTTTAACCTGCCCGGCCTTCTGCTCTATAATATCTTCAGGCCCAGGGAAACACTGGCGGAGGTCTATGAGCGGGCGCTGCGGGAAGAGACGCTATTACAAGAGCTTGAGGACCCCAAGGACTGCCCCGTCTGCAAGAAGCGGGTTGAAAAGGACTTTCTGGTCTGCCCCTCCTGCCGCACCCAATTGAAACGGCCCTGCTCCTACTGCAAGCGTATCCTGCACCCCAAATGGAGCGTCTGCCCTTATTGCGCTGCCCCTGTCGGCGAAGGGCCACTCAGCGCTTCGGAAGCGGTCAGGTAAATGGGCGATGGTTGATTAGGTTACTTGGTAATTACGTTACTTTAGCCGCCAGGCCCAGCGCCTGGTTTAGGGCTGAAAAATCGAATCCTGCCTCCAGTACCCGGGCCATAATAGGGAGCTTCTGCCTCTGGTGGAAGCGAATGCTAGCAAAAAGGCCCTCCACTTTCTCGGCTATAGTCAAAGTATCTTCTTTCACCAATATAAGAGGGATACCATGCTCCGCCGCCTGCGCCATTACCAGTTCAACCGGACGGCGGTAGCCGGTCAGGATAATGCACCGGGTGTTGGAAGTCATGGAGAAGAGTTGAATGTCCGTCTTCTCGCCGCTGGTGATGACCGCCAGATTCTGTCGCCTGGAGTAGTAGTCCTGCATGTAGTCGGTGCTCAGAGCGCCCATCAGGAAGCCTTCCACCAGGTCTTCCGACCGGTCCTCCCCCCTAAGGAATTCGCCACCCACATACCTTGCCAAGTCTCCGACGCTGAGCCCCATAAGACTCCGCTCCTCCGGCAACACCCCAAGGACAGCAACCCCTCTAGAGACCAGGAAAGGCGCCATGGTCTTGTTAACGAACCCTAGCGCGTTATCAGGGACCATATTGACCACTACGCCCAAAAGGCTGGAGCCAAGCTCCTGGGCCATACCCAAAATGTGGTCCGCGGTGGCGGGACCATCATAACGGCCAATGAGCAGCATTCTGGCGCCACCCATCTCGGCCACGGATTTACCAGAGAGGCCCGCTATGCTACCCACCCAGGGGTTTCCGGCGCCTTCCAGTAAGACCACATCCCGGCCTTTCCCGGCAACAGAAAGGGCCGCCTTCATACGGTCTGCTAATGATTCTGCCTTACCTGCCATTATGGATTCTAATTGATGGTCAGTAAGCACTACCGGGGAGATGACATCCCAGGTCTGCGATAGGTCCAGGGTATCAATCATAAATTTGACGTCTTCATCCGGGCTCCGGCCGTTCCCAGAGCCTAACTGGGAAGCAACGGGTTTTACGTAACCGACCCTCAGACCCTGGGACTGGAACCGGCTGCCCAGTGAAGCACATAGCGCGGTCTTGCCGGAAAGGGGTTGGGTAGAAACAACGAAAAGCGTTGCCACTTTGTCCTCCAGGGGTCTTATTGTATCGGCCTGAGCATAAAACACAGACTGGGAAATGTCAATGCGCAGGGCGTTGGGGGCGTGTAGGGTTTGCGGGCGCGGCCTGCCCTACTGGGCGTCCCGGGCCACGCTCTGGATTCCGGCGATGGCTTCCAGCTTGGACAGGACGCGGCTGAGCTGTTCCATGCCGGTCGTCTCGAAGATGAGGTCAATACCGATGGCCGAGTTGTCCGGCTGAGACATGCTCACGGAGACGATATTGGACTTCTCCGCGGAGACTAAGGTGCTGATGTCCCGGAGCAGGCCCACCCGGTCCCAGGCCTCGATATGCACCGAAACGGGGTAAGCCCGCTGCTGCTTTCCCTTGCCCCAGTTTACCTTTATGAGCCTCTCCTTCTCCCAGACGTTGGTGACGTTAATGCAGTCCTTGCGATGGACGGTCACTCCCTTCGTGCGGGTAATGAAGCCTAGAATGGCGTCACCAGGGACCGGATTACAACAGCGGGCCAGATGGGTCAACAGATCGCCAACACCCATGACCTCTACACCAGTGAAGCCGGAGGTGTCGGTGCGAGATACCTCCCCGATTGGTGCGGGCGGCTCCTCTGGGACCAGCTTGACGGCGATCTGATGGGCATTCAACTCTCCGGACCCCAGGGCAACCAGGAAGTCCTCGAAGCGGTCGTACTTGAATAGGCGGGCAATCTCCTCCTCGCTGGGGACCTTCATGCCCAGACGCTTGAGCTCTTTCTCCAGCAGGTCCTTTCCTCGCTCGATGCTCTCCACCCGCTCCTGCTTACGGAACCATTGGCGTACCTTCTCTCGGGCATGAGAG
>JAUYDP010000410.1 GCA_030691805.1 Dehalococcoidia bacterium
CCACGATTAGATGGCAGTTGACCCGCCAGGGGCCAAAGACCTCCCGTGCCTCTTCGACTACCTGCCAGTGCCTGCGCCAAAGATGGGGCCCGCCCACGCCACGTCCCCGGGTGCGCAGAAAGACCTGCTGGCTGGCGGCGTCCAACCCCATGCCAATCATGTCCACGCCCAAACCTCGCAATCCCTCGAGCCTCTGCCGGTCCATAAGGGTGGCAGTGATCAGGGCGGAGAGCGGGCGGTCCACGCTCTCCAGGACCTGGCGGCTCACGGTAACCAGATCATTATATGCCTGGGGATGTTGGACTGTGGATATGCATATTCGTTTAACCCGGTCCTGGTAGCGGGCCATCCTCTTCACGACCTCGGCGGTTGACACCGTAGGCCAGTCTACCCGGATAAAGGTGTCGCAGTCTTCATCTACCGGACGGGTGCGGGCCAGGCCGCAGTAGGAGCAGTTAGCCCGGCAGCCTCCTTCGTAGTGGAGGAGAAGGTTTATACAGCCGCACTTGATGTCGCGGTAGAAACGGCCCGGGGCCATCCCCAAGGTAATGGCCGCCGCCAGGCTGGTGCGGACGTAGCCCGGGCTTTCCTTCACAACCAGGGTATTAGCGGCGATAGTATTCGTCGAAGGCAATCCAGCTCCCCCTTATGGCCTCTGAAAGTTCGGCCGGCGGCAGGTCCCACGCCAACTCCAGAAGCGATCTCTTCTCACTGGCCCTCTCCAGGGCAGGAGTAAGGACCGTGCGAAGCTCTTCTTCGTACTCATCGAGTGCCGATAAATCCGAGTCCAGGGCGGCCCTGGCCGCTGCCCTCCCGGCTATCTCGCCGGAGATGATAGCGTTTACGATACCCGCCCCGGTGACTGGGTGGGTAAGGCCGGCAGCGTCCCCCACCAGAAGCACATTCCCCCACCGAACGACGCCGGGACCGCCCACGGGGACCGGCCCGGCCGTGTGCGAGATGATGGAATCCGAAATACGTGCCTTTTGGAGGAGTTCCCCCATAAGCCTCCCCAGCCCTTTTATCCCTTCGCTATATTCGCCGTCAAAGGCAGCCCCGACACGTGCTACGTCTCCCGCCGGGAAGAACCACCCGTAACCCCCCCGAAATTCGGGCCGGAAGTACACCTCAGCCGTGTCGGTCTGCCGCCGGAGGGGCGCCTCGTATTGCACGGCGCTGGCCACAGGCAACGGCGCCTTCCCCATCCAACGCGCCACCGTAGAACGAGGGCCGTCAGCCCCAATTATGACCCGGGCGTCCACTAATACTTCTTGTCCTGCCCGCAGCACGACCACCTCGGTCCCCTGGGCTCCTTTTTGGGGCGGCGCTGCTATGCGGGCGCCAGCGGCCAGGCCAACGCCTAGAAGTCCGGACGAAAACCCTGACATGCCGTCCTTGGGGGCAACTTCCGAACGTGGTTTTGCCCCGGAATTCTGCCAAAAGAGACTTTCCGGCCGGACTTCTAGGGGCGCTTCATGAATCGCCCCTACAGCGACCGATGCGGCTTTTTCCTTAACCGGATTACCGACCACTTGTTGCGCCGTGGTATGGACCAGAAGCTTTGCCCCCGATTTGACAGCCTGCTTGGCCAGAAACCGGTCCATGGCGCCCCGGTCCAGGAGGTAGCCTGGCATCTCCGCCTCATGGACGCTCCCGTCCGGCAGGTGGGTGCGCAGGCGCTCCACCGCCTGGGATACGCATTCAGAAGGCAGGTCCACGTACCACCGGACCGCCTTGGCCACGTAACCGGCGCACTGCACTGGCGTCCCGATCTGGGCCTTGCGCTCCACCAGGAGGACCCGCGCTCCTTCTTGGGATGCCACCCTGGCCGCGGTGCTACCAGCAGGTCCGGCGCCGATTACCAGGACATCGCAGGACAGCCTTTCCATCAGTGCTTCCCGCCAACGGCATCCACCACCTTGGCCAACAGTTCCAGCCGAAGGTGGGTTTGCCTCTCGAAACGCCCCCGATAGGCCAGGCCTTCTTCGCCCAGGTCATAGCAGGTGGTGCTATCTATATCCACCAGGACACCCGGTAGTCCCGCCGCCTCGAAGTCCTCCCGATGCGTGGCGTAGAAAGCCTCGCAGCACGTGCCCACAAATGCCTTCACGCCCTCCCTCCGGCACTGGGCCAGCGTTTCCTGGAGATGCTCGTAGTTGACGACGCTAACCGGCCTCAGACCCCGGTCCCTGGCCAGCCGGTAGGCGTCGCCGATGGTGCAGAGGCCGCACTCCGTGCAGCCGTCAGCCTGGCGTAGCTCACAGTCCACCAGCTTGGCGCAATAGGGAAGGAGAAGCACAGAACAAGGAGGCATCTGGGAAAGTGGCCTTCCCACCGTGAAGATAGACGATGCCTCCAAAGGCGTAATCCCGTACTGTCCATAGCCGCCCCGCTCCAGGGCCTCGCCGATGGCGCGAGAGAAGTCAGCCGGTCCCACCCCAGGGACGTGTACGTCCTCTCGGCGGAAGTAATCTTCCACGATGTTCACAACTTCGGTCGCTTCAGCCGGAGCGTCCTTCAGGGACGCTTCCAGGTCCAGTATGGCCCGGCGCGGGTAGGCGAAGAAGTCCCCGGTGATGATGGCTGCCTTGATGCGCGCCATTCGTGAGTCCACAATCAAGGCTACCCTTATGAGCCCGCCTTTAGCCTTGTAAATGGAGCGAAGGACTTCCTGGCTGTCTGGCGTTTGAACTTGAGAGACCCACTCTTCAGAAGCGTAGTACGTTGACTTCTCCGCGAGAAGCCGCTCTTCCTCCGGGGCCAGCGTCCCCGGTTCGAACGTAAGCCCCAAGACGTCTTCGAAGCCCCGACACAGAGCAGTTTTTACTTCCTCCATCGGCGGCAAATAGCCCAACTCCCTGGCCACCCAGGTTACCCGGTCGCGCAGGGAGCGGACTTCCTTGTCCACCAGCTTCTCCACCGGCACGCGCAGCGCCCGTAGCATGGTGTCTACGTCGAAGTCCAGAAGAAGGGTCCCCTGAAAGAGGAAGGCCCCATCGCCCTCCGTGCCACCCAGGCCGGAGACCTTGCGTCCCGCCACCTCTATATCGTTGCGAGGACGGAAAGAAGCGTCCAGCCCCAGATGCTTCAAGCCGGCCACCGCCGCCTCCGCCACGGAGTGAAATAGGCGCCCCCTGTCACGGGTGTAAATTGCGCTCCCTGTGCCGGCGATTACCTCCCATCCAAGCTGGCTCTCGTCGAAGTAGATGGCGCCGCCTCCGGTGAGTCGTCTATTGATATCTATTCCGTGGCTTTGGCAGAAACCGGCGCGGACCTCCTGGGCTACTGACTGGTGATAGCCTACCAGGACTGCCGGCGGCGAGAACTGGAGGAAGCGCAGCGTGTCGGGGACCAGCCCCAGCCCGCGGGCCTCCAGGACGGCATCATCCAGAGCCATGTTCTCCGCCGCGCTGCGGACGCCGGTGTCAAGAAGGCGCCAGGGTCTCACGATTAAGTCCTTTCCACGCCTCTTTGTAGACCAGCGAGCAACACTCCTCGTGGAACTGGGGGGTCCGGCCCTTATCCCTGGCGTACTCGGCTATCCCATCCGCCGGATAAGCGATGCCATCTAGTCCAGCGTCCACCGCCATCCGGTCCACCGCCCACTTGTACGGGCCACCGGGCCGTGAGCAACCTAGAATCACCGGGGTCTGAGGTAGGGCCTGCCGCGCCCGGCGGAAGAAAGAGCCAACCTCGCCCGGCTCCGGCGGGCGCACCCCAGCCATGGGGGTCCCATCCCAAGGCGTCAGAATGACCAGCACCAGGGCGGCCACAGGGTAGCGGGCAACCATCCTCAGGGCGTCGTCTTCCCCCACAAACCTT
>JAUYDP010000459.1 GCA_030691805.1 Dehalococcoidia bacterium
CTTTACCCCTTTTCTTTCAATGCCTCCAGGATCTTGTCGGGCGTTATGGGGAGGCTCTTTATCCTGACACCGATGGCGTCGCTAACGGCGTTCGCGATGGACGCAAGCGCAGGAGCCGAAGCCCCTTCGCCGGCCTCTTTGGCGCCGAAAGGCCCCTCCGGGTCCGGCACGCCCACCGAGTTGAAGGATAGGTTATCCGGCAGGTCCGCGGAGGAGACCATCTTGTAGTCCAGGAAGTTTGGATTGAGGACCTGGCCATCGAGCCGCTCGATGCCCTCGAAGGTCGCCTGCCCCTGGTGCATGACGAAGGAACCTACTAGTTGCCCCTCTACCAGCATGGGGTTCAGCTCCCGTCCGCCGTCATGGGCCGTCACCACGCTCAGGATATCGAACTTGCCTGTCTCCGGGTCCACCTCCACTTCGGCCGTCTGGGCGTAGAAGCTATAAGTAGGCGCCACGTTACCCTTACCGACGGAGAATTCTACGGTATCGGCAGGAGCATTGTAAGTTCCCCTGCCCATGATGGGCCTGCCCAGTTTGTTCTGGCAATGTCTGATGGCCTTCTCCAGGTCCATTCCCCTATCCGGGTTACCCTTTATGTATATTCTTCGATTGTGGAAGACCAGGTCGCTCTCCTTGGCTTCCAGCAGGTCGGCTGCAACCTCGGCAATCTGGTTTCTGGCATCCATGGCCGCGATCTTGACGGCATTGCCCCCATAGAACGTGACCCTGGAACCCCAGGTCCCCGGGTCCACCGGAGTTACGTCGGTATCAATCATAGCGAAGCTGACATCTTCCGCCTGGATGCCCAGGACCTCGGCCGCTATCATTGGCAGAACGGTGTCACAACCCTGTCCAACGTCGGTCGCCCCTGTTTGCAGCGCGACGGTGCCATCTTCCTGCACCTTTAACATTGCGGAACAGGCGGTATGCCCCATGATGTTGGAGCCTGTGGGGAACGCCGAAACGGCCAATCCGATCCCCCGGTTCTTGGGTAGCTTGCCCTTCTTGCTATCCCATCCCGAGACCTCTTTCACCTTGTCCAGGGCTTCGGTAAGGTTGCAGGTAGTGATCTTGAAGCCGTTGGGGGTTACATCCCCCGGATGCAGGGCGTTCTTCTTCCTAATATCGAAGTGGTCCAGGCCCAGGTCGTCCGCCGCCATATCCATCAAAGCCTCGAAGGCGAACCGGGCCTGCGGCCCGCAATGGCCTCGCAGGGCGCCAGGCCATTGCTTGTTGGTGTATATACGAAAGACGTCATATTTGAAGTTGGGTATTCGATAGGCAGCGAGACTAAACATGCCCAACAAGAATATGCTCAACTGGCCGATACTGCTATGGGCGCCACCATCGGCAATAGCCCTAATCTGGACCGCTTGGAGCGAGCCGTCCTTTTTCAGTCCCAGCTTCAGGTTAATCTTGTAGGAATGCCTCATGTGGCCGATAGTCAGGACATCTTCCATGGTGTGCACAAACCTGACCGGCCTGCCGGTCTTCTTGGATAGCATGACGGCACACAGGTCCATGGGAAGCGCCTCCTGCTTGCCGCCGGAGTTCCCCGCGCCGACGTAGGTCTGGACTATCCTGACCTTGCTGGGGGGAATCCCCAGCGCCATGGCCATCTGACGCCAGACGATATAGGGGCTTTGCTTGCACGCCCAGAGGGTTATCTTCTCAGCCTCCCACAAGCCCACTGAGGCATGGGGCTCGATCATTCCGTGCTTAATATTCTGGGTCTTAAAAGTTTCCTCTCGTACCCAGTCCGATTCCCGGAACCCCCCCTCGGTTTCTCCAAATCCGAAGTTAGATGAGCTGCTAATATTGTGCGGCTTATTGTCGTAGAGCAGCGGCGCTCCGTCCTTCATAGCTTCTTCCGGATCGAAGACAGCAGCCAGCGGCTCGTATTCGACCCTGATGAGGCTAATAGCCTCCTGGGCCGTGTCCTCATCGTCGGCCGCCACCGCTGCTACTTCCTCCCCAATGTACCTGACTCGGTCTATCGCCAGGGGCAGATAGTCCCTGGTGTGGGCGAAGTTACCGTAGAGGATTCCTGGGAAGTCCTTGCCGGTTACGACCGCCCTTACACCTTTGAGCTTCTCGGCCCTACTGGTATCAATACCCGATATCCTGGCATGGGGATGCTGGCCGTTCCGTAGGAGCTTGCCATAAAGCATGCGGGGCAGAGTGATATCTGCTCCAAACTTGGCCTCCCCGGTGGCCTTTACTTTACCATCCTTCTTGGGCACGGACTTGCCGATAACCCCGAATTCGCCATATTCATTCATTGACAGACTCCTTCCTCGGCTCTCGATCTTTTGTGCTCGGTTTTCGGCTTTGTAGGCATAGTTGGATGCCCTATTATATCATGTCTACGAGGCGCGGTCGTAATCTTATGGCAGAGACTGATCCCATGACTTCCTAAGGCGGCCTCCGTCCGCAACCAAATTGGGGCGGGCATGATTCTCGCGAAACGCGCAAATCCTGCGGGGTAATAGTATAGAGCCGTCATTGCTATTAAAATACCGGCTGGCGCCTTCGGCCATCACCATGCTAGCAAAGACATTTTCATCCTTCGTGGTGTCCTATGCAAGTAGGACATGATGATTCTGAATGAGTAGGCGTGCGCTAGTCTCCCTTTGGGCGAGAGTGTTGAATTAGTACCGTAGTAGGCATCGTCCCCGATGCCGACGGTCGGGGTCAGGGACGACCACGACTACGGGACCGAGTGTTGTTCAACAGTCTCTTGGGGAGCAATTGCATGGTATAATTTAATCCAACTGTGCATATTTATCATCTCGGACTTACCAACTTCCGAAACTTCGCCCGTCTGGAGTTAGACCTCCCCAGAGGCCCAATTGTGCTTTTGGGAGACAACGGCCAGGGCAAGAGCAATTTACTGGAAGCCATTTTCTTCCTCGCCACAACCCGGTCTCCTTACGCCTCGGCCGACCGCCAGCTTATTCACTGGCTAGCATGGAAGGAGCAACAGCCCTTCGCCCGGTTGACCGCCAGGGTGGAACGTGAAAAGGGCCCCCTCCGGGTGGAGATCGTACTAAAAGGGCGGCCGCTGGAGGAGCCGTGGACCCTGAAAGAGCCGGAAGGACCCGGCGTCACGAAGCGGATACGCCTCAACCAGATCCCGCGCCGGGCGCTGGACGCCTTGGGCGAGTTTCAGGTGGTGATGTTCTGTCCCCAGGATGTCAACCTGGTCGCCGGCAGCCCCAGCGAGCGGAGGCGTTATCTGGATGTAGCAAACAGCCAGTTAGACCAGCGGTACGCCCGTAGCCTTTCCCAGTTAAACCGGGTGTTGCTCCAAAGAAACAGCCTGCTGCGCCGTATCCGTGAAGAAGGGGCAAGCCAGGACCAGTTGGAATTCTGGGACAAGCAGCTCATAGACTTCGGCACATATGTGATACAGCAGCGAGGTCGCTTTGTGGCCGAGGTTGGCCCGCTGGCCAATCAAGAACACCAACGTCTTGCCGGAGGACCCAAGAATCTGAAAGTGACCTATCTTTCGGCCCTGGGCCAGAAGGAACCGCTGGGGCCGGAAGATTTGGAGTTCCAATCCCTGACGGGGCGGCTGTCCGCCGCCCTGAAACGAGAGCGCGCCAGGGAAATAGCATCAGGTATGTCGCTGGTGGGACCCCAAAGGGATGATCTCCAGTTCACGGTAGACGGGGTTGAAATGACCGCTTATGGCTCCCGAGGCGAGCAACGCACCATTGCGCTGGCTCTCAAGCTGGCGGAAGCCGGTTTCTTCCGATACCAGACCGGGGACAGGCCGGTGCTGCTCCTGGATGACGTTCTCTCTGAACTGGACCCGGCCCGGCGGGCGCACCTGTTGGCCTTTCTCCCACCTGAACAACAGGCTTTCGTCACCGCGACAGACCTGTCTGGTTGCCCTGAGGACTTCTTGCGACAAGCGTATATCTTTGATGTCCGAGAGGGACAGATCGAGATGAATTCCAAACGGCAACCTCCAACGGGACTCCTTCGATAAACCGGCCAAAGTCAAATTTAGAACCCCTCCCCTATTGACAACCTTCAAATCCCCCCATATAATACTATATAGAACATCAGTACGTATGGAGGAGCGATGAAAAAGGAATTTATTGTCGAACGCCAGGGCAAGTCCTTCGTCCTTTACTCCGGACTGCTGGACGAGGCACATGCCCACGGTCTCAAATCCATCACCACCAGTCTCCAACAGGCGCCAAACGACGCCAACGGTCAGACGGCCATATGTATAGCTACTGTGGAGATGGAGAATGGGAGGGTCTTTACGGGAATTGGCGATGCCTCCCCCGCCAATGTCAACGAGATGATGCGCAACTGCCTGATCCGCATGGCCGAGACCCGAGCCAAGGCCCGGGCCCTTCGTGATGCCGTGAATGTTGGGGTAGTAGCCCTGGAAGAGTTGGAGGAGGCCGGCGACTACGCCTCAACCGGTACGGTGGCACCAACCGGTAAAGTCAAGGTTTCCGGGATACGGGGTCCAGAGGCTGGACGCGCCAGGACCGCAACCGAGCCGCAACTCAGAGCCATCTACAGCATCGCCCAAACTGCGTTGGGAATGGACCAGCGGCAGGTAGAGGAGGAGTCCCGGCTGGTCTATGGCGTAACCCCAGCCGCTCTCACCAAAGAGCAAGCGTCAACCTTTATAGACCGACTGAAGTCGGAGGTGCGTAAGCGGCCAGCGGCCTAGTGCATGATCAGAGAGGCCGTATGTTTTACCACAGAGCACACAGAGAACACTGAGAATCCTTCCGCAATCTCTCCGTGTGCTCCGTGCTCTCTGTGGTAAGATCGGAGCAAACGCGTTACCTAGTGTTTGGCCACGATGGGAATGAGCAATGTCCTGAGCGCTCGTCCTTCATGTCATTCTGAGCGCTCGTCCTTCATGTCATTCTGAGCGCTCGTCCTTCATGTCATTCTGAGCGATAGCGAAGAATCTCGGAGCTGCTATAAGGACGGGTATCTTTGGGAACAACGAGATTCTTCGCCTCCGCTTGCCTGGCACCCAAACAAGCGTGATCTACCACGACGCTCCGGCTCAGAATGACACTAATCATATCCACTGTGGCCAAGCACCAGGACCTCGCTTGTCCCGGCACTAAGCGATAAACCTGCGCCGGCGCTCCCCCGACACCGAAGTTGACTCAGTCAGGCCATCCAGCCTTGCCGGTAAGAGGAACGAACCGACATGGCCCCAGATTGCTTTGGGCTAAAGCGTCTCCTTGCTTAGTCAAGAGAAGGAGGTCCTGG
>JAUYDP010000057.1 GCA_030691805.1 Dehalococcoidia bacterium
AACTCTGCGCAAAAGGCTGAAGACGCAACATGCGAGGATATCGGGAATCCGGCCAAGGCAATGGGCGGCAGATACCCCAGATCGGCCTAGGGCAGTCCCGCCCAGGGCTAAAGCCATGGGCTAAGTTAGCAAAGCCCGCAAGGGGCTACGGGCGCGTTTCTATTAGCTGCTCGATCTCTCGCATAGCCTGTTCGTAGTGCAGGCTGTATTATAACATCCGCCACTAAGGTATATCCCTTCTGCCTTGTTATTCCCACCAAATCAGCCCCTTTAGTGGGCTTTGGCTTCTTAGCCCATGGCTTTAGCCCGGGGCGGGCCGGCGCCAGCCGCACTCTTGTGGCAGACACAGGGCTCCGACTGGATTCCCCCCGCATTGTGCCATGCACCATCTATGGTCCTCCATGCAGAGATCGGTAATTACGCCCAAAAAAAGAAAGGCCCTTATGCCTGCGCACAAAGACCTTAAAAAGGCTGTAGCCCTCTTCCTGTCTTCGCCTCGGCAGGCAACCATTAAGCCCTTACGGGCACCTGCTGTCTTGGGCCTATAGGATTATATTACGCTGCGGCGCTTTGGGAAAGGGTAACGTTGAGGTCAAGCTTTAAGCCTGGCCCCATGGAGGATGCCACGCTGATGCTTCTAACATACTGGCCCTTAGCCCCACTGGGCTTGGCCCGTACCACTGCGTCTACCAGCGCCGTTAGATTTTCCTGTAGTTTATCGGTGCTGAAACTAAGCTTCCCGATAGGGACGTGGATGATTCCCGTCCGGTCCAGTTTGAACTCCACCCGTCCCTTCCGGGCATCCTGTATAAGGCGTGGGAGGTCCTGGGCAGGAGCGATGGTCCCTGATTTGGGATTAGGCATGAGGCCGCGCCGGCCAAGTATCTTTCCCAGCTTCCCTACCTTCCCCATCACATCCGGAGTGGCCAGGGCGACATCGAAGTCCAGCCATCCCTCCTCGATCTTTTTCACCAGGTCATCGCCGCCTACGTGATCAGCACCGGCATCCTCTGCGATCTTGACCCCCTCGCCCTGGGCGAATACCAGGACCCGGACGGTACGTCCCAACCCATTGGGCAGCAGCACCACTCCCCTGACCTGCTGGTCGGCGTGGCGGGGATCAACCCCCATTCGCAGGTGCAACTCCACCGTTTCGTCGAACTTAACATAGGCAGCCTTCTTCAGGACCTCCAGGGCTTCTTGCGGCTCATAGGCCTTTTCCCTGTCCACTAATTTAACAGCCTCTGCATATTTTTTGCCGTTTTGCGCCATTTCTCTTAGCCTCTACACTTGTTGCGTTTAATCAGATACCTGAATGCCCATGCTCCTTGCTGTTCCCTCGATGATCCTCTCGGCAGAAGGCACGTCCAAAGCGTTTAGGTCCTTCATCTTAGTCTGGGCGATCTCTCGCATCTTGGCCCGGGACATGGTTGCCACGTTCTGGCTGCCCGGGGTTTTCGCCCCCTTGTCCAGCCCGACGGCCTTCTTGAGTAGGTCAGAGGCAGGAGGCGTTTTCAATATGAAAGTGAAGGAGCGGTCATCGAAAACCGTTATCTCCACCGGTATGATCGTACCCTCTTGAGATGATGTCCGGTCGTTATAGTCCTTGACAAAGGCCATAATGTTAACCCCATGCTGGCCCAGGGCCGGTCCCACCGGAGGTGCTGGGGTCGCTTTCCCCGCTGGTATCTGTAGCTTAATAATTGCTTTTATTTTCTTGGCCATTTAGACCCTCTCTACTTGTAGGAAATCCAGTTCCAGCGGTGTCTCCCGTCCGAATATGGAGACCATAATGCGCACTTTACCCTTATCGGGATAGACATCATCCACCGAGCCGATAAAGTCAGCGAAGGGGCCGTCTATAATCCTAACGGTCTGGCCTTTGTTAAGGCCCACCTTAACTCTAGGCGTCTTCGACTGCATCCTGCGCAGGATGGCTTCCACCTCCTCCTCTTCAAGAGGTGTAGGAATGGGCCGGCCCTTATCGTCCTGGGCGCTCACGAAGCCAGTCACGCCCGGCGTATTTCGAACAACGGACCAGCTTTCGTCGGTGTTGACCATTTTCACCAGGAGATAACCTGGGAAGATCTTACGCTCGACAGTACGGCGCTGACCGTCTTTTACTTCTATCTCTTCCTCAGTCGGCACGATCACCTGGAAGATCTTGTCCCTCATATCCATGGACTCGATCCGGTGCTCCAGGTTGGTCTTGACCTTATTCTCGTACCCGGAGTAGGTATGGATCACATACCAATGCCTTAACTGGCCGCTCTCCTCCGACACCGCCATGTCTCTATCTAACCTGTTTATATCCCTCTCCCAGCCTGCAGTACTAGCTGCTGAAACACCAGGTAGAAAATGTAGTCTATAGCGCCAAGAATCACCCCAATTGCCGCGGAAACGGCGATGACCATAACTGTTAGGTTTCTGGCCTGTTTTCGACTAGGCCAAACAACCTTTTTTAGCTCGGACCATGTATCCCGAGAGAACTGAACGTTCAGCCGGGGGCCTTTTGCTGGCATCTTTCTCCTCTATATTAGCAGGTCTAAGACCTGCAATAACGCTGGCGCGCCTCTTCCAGGGAACTCGACAACCAATGGGTGTTGATTGGCCCGCAGTCTGGCCCTACTTGGTCTCCCTATGAGGCGTGTGCTCCCGACACCTCGGGCAGTACTTGGAAAGCTCAAGTCGGTCCGGGTCGTTCTTCTTGTTCTTACTTGACGTATAGGTCCTTTCCTTGCACTTGGTGCATGCAAGGTGGATGATTATCCGTGTCTCGCCCTTCTTGGCCATGGTTCCTGGTGGCCTAGCCTCCTATTCGATAATTTCGGTGATAACGCCAGCGCCTACGGTCCGGCCCCCCTCGCGGATAGCGAACCGCAGTTCCTTCTCCAGAGCCACCGGCTGAATGAGCATGACCTTCATCCTCACGTTGTCGCCCGGCATCACCATCTCCACACCGGCAGGCAACTCAGACACACCGGTGACGTCGGTGGTGCGAAGATAGAACTGGGGCCGGTATCCGTTGAAGAAGGGAGTATGTCGGCCACCCTCTTCCTTGCTCAAAATATAGACCTGGGCCTCGAAGTGCGTGTGCGGAGTTATCGTCCCGGGCTTGGCCAGGACCTGCCCCCGCTCGACGTCGTCCCGCTCGATACCGCGAAGCAGGCAACCTACGTTGTCACCAGCCTGCCCTTGGTCCAGGATCTTCTTGAACATCTCCACTCCGGTGACCACGGTCTTGCGGGTCGGCTGAAGGCCTACGAGCTCTATTTCCTCCCCCACCTTGACCACGCCCCGCTCGATTCGCCCGGTGACAACGGTACCACGGCCTTTGATTCCAAAAACATCCTCGATGGGCATCAGGAAGGGTTTATCAATGGGCCGGGCCGGGGTGGGAATATACTCATCCACCGCGTCCATAAGCTTCCATATCTGGCCGCACCACTGGCACTCGCGCTTGCCGCATCCGCATTCGCCGGCCTTTAGAGCGCTGCCCCTGACAATAGGGATCTCCTCGCCAGGGAACTCGTACTTGGACAAAAGGTCCCGGAGCTCAAGCTCTACCAGCTCCAGGAGCTCTTCGTCGTCCATCATGTCCGCTTTGTTCAGGAAGACCACCATGCTCGGCACCTGCACCTGGCGGGCCAGGAGGATGTGTTCCCTGGTCTGGGGCATAGGGCCGTCCGGAGCGCTGACAACCAGGATTGCTCCATCCATCTGCGCCGCCCCAGTGATCATGTTCTTTATATAGTCCGCGTGGCCCGGGCAGTCCACGTGAGCATAATGGCGTTTGGCCGTCTCGTACTCCACGTGGGCGATAGCGATGGTGATGCCCCTGGCCTTTTCCTCCGGAGCGTTATCTATACTATCGAAAGGTCGAAAAGAAGTCTTACCTAGTGAAGACAGGATTTTAGTGATCGCCGCGGTTAGTGTAGTCTTCCCATGGTCAATATGGCCGATGGTCCCCACGTTTACGTGTGGCTTGGTCCGCTCGAATTTCTGCTTTGCCATTAAAGATCAACCCTCCTCATAATACATGGAGCCCACAACCAGATTCGAACTGGTGACCTCGTCTTTACCAAAGACGTGCTCTACCAACTGAGCTATGTGGGCCTTGGATGACTTACTGGGACTCTCGCCAAGGCATTCCTATGGTGGAGGGGGCAGGATTCGAACCTGCGTAGCCCTTCCAGGCGGCAGATTTACAGTCTGCTGGTATTAGCCACTCACCCACCCCTCCGTTCGGTGGAGCCGACGATGGGATTCGAACCCGCAACCTGCGGTTTACAAAACCGCTGCTCTACCATTGAGCTACGTCGGCGGAGTGCCGTTAGAACCCCCCAAAACCAAAACATTATAGGGGTAATCCTGGAAAAAAGTCAAGGAAACGACTCTATTCTGCCATTCTCGCTGGCCCTCAGGGCCTTTTCCAGGGTATGGACCCTTTCCTCCAGCTCCAGGATCTTCCGGTGCAGGCACTGGAGCATCTCCGCCTCCGGGTCCGGCAGACGTTCCACGTCGCTGCTCTGCGGATGGTAGAGGGCCACCACCCGTCCCGGCACTCCAACCACCGTGGCGTTACTAGGGACGGAGTGGATAACCACGGATCCAGCCCCGATTTTGGTGTTGTCCCCTATGGTAATGGCGCCAAGGAGCTTGGCTCCTGCGCTGATTATCACCCGGTTGCCAACGGTAGGATGCCGCTTCCCGCGCTCCTTACCTGTGCCTCCTAGAGTCACACCCTGGTACATGGTTACATCTTCACCAATTACCGCCGTCTCTCCAATCACCACACCCATGCCATGGTCTATGAAAAGGCCCTCCCCAATGGCCGCTCCTGGATGAATCTCAATGCCGGTCAGCAGGCGCGCCAGGTGGGAGACCAATCGTGGCAGCACCGGCACACCCCAGTAATAGAGGCGGTGGGATATCCGGTGAAACTGCCTGGCATGGAACCCCGGGTAGGTCAAAATTACCTCCAGGGCGCTCGTGGCGGCAGGGTCCCGTTCCAAGATAACCCGGATATCCCTCCTAATGCTGCGGAAGAACGACATTATTTGTTACTTGGGAGACGGCGTTTACCGTTTATCATATATCTAGATCAACCCAACGTAAGGGCGATTCATGATTCGCCCTTACAGGCAGCGACGACGCCACGTTATGTGTATAAGCTTACTGTTTTTCCTAGATTTAGGTCCACCCTACAGGCGGCTGCGGCGCCGCGTCATTTTTTTGAGACTGGCGCCCATCTAGGGTCTCTTACTTGCCCAAAGGAGCCAGGAGGGCCACCGCATATGACGAAATGCCTTCTCCGCGCCCTAATGACCCCAGACCTTCCGGGTTGGTGGCCTTCACCGAGACCCGGTCCGTGTCCATCTCCAGTGCCTGCCCGATGCTGCACCGCATGGCCTCCAGAAACGGGGCTAAACGGGGCGCCTGGGCTACCAACGTTGCGTCCAGGTTGCTCACCTGCCAGCCCTGCTGTTTAACCAGGTCAGCCACTTGGACCAAAAGGCCCAGGCTGGAAGCATCTTTATAGGCGGGGTCGCCCGGCGGGAATTGCTGGCCTATATCGCCCAGGGCCGCTGCACCCAGGATGGCGTCCATAATGGCATGGAGGAGCACATCGGCGTCTGAGTGACCCTCCAGTCCCAGGGTATAAGGTATCTCTACCCCACCCAGGACCAGGCGCCGCTCCTGGACCAGACGATGGACGTCGTAGCCAATGCCGACCCTTAGGCCCGGAATCACTGGGACGGGCCCTTCCTCTGAAGGAGGACCTCGGCGATCGCCAGGTCCTCCTGGGTAGTTATCTTGATATTGTCATAGGAGCCCATATAGACCTTGACCCGGTGTCCGAGCCTTTCTATAAGGGAGGCATCGTCGGATGCGGGGGCTTGGGACCGGGCGTAGGCGTCCCAAATAAGCTGATAGCGAAAGACCTGAGGCGTCTGAACGGCCCATAGGGTTGAGCGGTTGGGGGTCTCTTCCACCTCCAGTCCCGGGTTCACCACCTTCAGGGTGTCCCTCACCGGTACGGCCGCGACAGCGGCCCCTCTGTCCTGCGCCTCCTGCAGCCCGCAAAGGATGAGCTGGTGGCTCACCAAAGGGCGAGCGCCATCGTGAATGACGACCCAGTCACATCCATTTATTCGAGCCAGTCCCTCACGAACAGAGTCCTGGCGGCGCTCACCGCCAAGGCAGATATGCATAACCTTCCACCAACCCTGCTCTTCTACCAGCCGGCGGCCCCGCTGTAGGTTATGGGGATTTAGCACAAGCACGATCTCTTCAATGACAGGACAGGTGTGAAAGGCCCGCAGCGTAAGTGACAGCACCGGCTCTCCGGCCAGAGGAGCGAACAGCTTGTCCATGTCGCCCATGCGCTCGCCACGGCCGGCAGCGACGATTACAGCGCAGACCTTTTCTTTAGGGCGTGGAACGATAGAGAGACTCACGGTTAATTGTTCGACCGGGGTTGCCCGAATACCATGCGGCCCGCCACCGTTTGGAGTACGCGGGTGACCACCACATCTACCTGGGAGTTTATAAAACGCTTCCCACCTTCCACGACAACCATGGTGCCGTCTTCCAGATAGCCTATACCCTGGCCCTGTTCTTTACCTTCTTGGATGATCCGGATGCTCATCTCCTCTCCAGGCATCACCATGGAGCGCAGCGCCTTGGCCAGCTCGTTGATGTTAAGGACCGTGATCCCCTGGATTTCCGCCACCCGGTTCAAGTTGTAATCGTTGGTAATGATGAGCGCCCGCATCTTCTTGGCCATCTTGACCAGGTGGCCGTCCACCTCGCCCTGGTCCTCGGCGTCCCCCTCGGTTATCTCTATAGGGATGACCGACTCCTTTTGGAGCTTGTTAAGGACCTCCAGGCCCCGGCGGCCCCGATTGCGTCTCAGGCTATCCCCCGAATCAGCGATCCTCTGGAGCTCGTTAAGAACACACCTCGGGATAACCAGGGTTCCCTGGAGGAAGCCCGTATGGCAGATGTCGGCGATACGCCCGTCAATAATCGAGCTAGTGTCCACCAGAATACGGGTCCCATGGCCCTTACCGTCCCTGGCTCCGGGGACATGGGCCAGGCTGCGAAAGGCCTCGAAGAAGTCGGCCTGACGGGTGACCATCACCGCGATGCCCAATATGCCCAGGACGACTGACACAACAATGGGCGCCAGATTTCCTAGAAGTCCCGGAAGAAGGGACAGGGGCACCGCCAAGAGTACAGACACCAGAAGCCCCAGGAAGAGACCCAAGAGGCCCCATACCAGGTCGTGAGCGGGGACTCGCCTGGCATGATGCATGAAAGACTGAAAGAGACGCACGGTCAAAGGCGCGGCAATCAGGAAGCCAACCAGTGCGGCCAACCCTATGAGTGATATAGTCAGGGGGAGATGAATACCGGGAATGTCAACGGTGTCAGCTACATAGGTCGCTAATCTCCATCCCGACAGACCAAAAACCGCGGCCCCCAAACAACGAAACAATAAGTCCAAGGCCACAACTGCCTTCCTCTTGCGGCTGAAATGAAAAAAGTGTACCATCTGTACACTTTCCCATTCGGCGCGCCTCGTTTCTGATAGTCCCTACCCTTAAACCCCGCGCCAACACTTGCACTGCGGAGCTATCCTAACATCAGGATAGCATGGAAGAGTTACAAAGTCAAGGAATCCGCCGTCGTTTGACACCTCGGTTAGGCTTTGGATAGAATCGAGGTGGTGTTTTCGTCCTGGAGGTAACTTTATTGCGTGAGTTCTTATATCCCACAAGCGTGGCGGTGATGGGGGTATCCCCTTCGGAGGATAACCTGGGCAAGAACGCCGCCCGCAATCTTTTGGAACTGGGCTACAAGGGCCAGATTTACCTGATAGGCCGCGGAGCCACGGAGCTCTTCGGCTTGCCTATCTATTCCTCTATCGCCGACGTGCCCGGCCACGTGGACCTGGTGAACATCCTGATGCCAGCCCGTATGCTGCCAGGAATCCTCGCGGAATGGGGAAAGCGGGGAACACGAGCGGCCGTCTTGATTACCGCCGGCTTCACCGAGTATGGCGAGGAGCGGAGAGGACTGGAGCTGGAGGTGTTGGAGACCGCCCGGCAGTACGGCATGCGGCTCATCGGTCCTAATTGCCAGGGAGTCATCAACACCGACAACGGTCTCTACCTTCCCTTCGTCCCTTTCAACCGGAATTCCATTCGGAAGGGGCCAGTGGCGATCATATCCCAGAGCGGCAGCATCGGTATCATGGCTGCCTATCTTCTAAGCGATGAGCCGTTGGGCGTAAGCAAGCTGTTCAGTATCGGCAACAAGCTGGACGTGAAAGAGGTGGACCTCCTGCCCCTGCTGTTCGAAGATGAGCAGACAGAAGTGATAATCCTATACATGGAGGGAGTGGACCAGGGCCGGGAACTGATGGAGGTAGCCCGCCGCAGCCCGAAACCCATATTGGTCTATAAAGGTAACATTACGCAGGCCAGCGCCCGCATCGCCCGCTCTCACACCGCCGCCCTGGCCAGCGATGCAGCCGTGACCGAGGCGGCCCTGCGTCAGGCCAATATGGTGCGGGTGGACAGGGTGGCCAGGTTCGTTAGCTACACCAAGGCCCTGCTCCTGCCTCCCATGAAGGGGAACAACCTGGCCGTTATGTCTACCTTCGGGGGCCAGGCGGTCATCTCAGCGGACGTGGCCTCCCAGAAGGGTTTCAACCTCCCAGCAATACCGGAATCGGTGCTAGAAGCCATCGGCCGTTACCAGAGGGCGAACGTGGTCAAGATAGCCAACCCCATGGACCTGGGGGATATTTTCGATAGCGACGCCTATCAGGCCGCGGTAGAGGCGGTGGTGCCCCTTCCGGAAGTGGACGGCGTGGTGCTTGTGCTCCCGTACGCCCCCGATTCCGCCTACGGCACGATAACCACCAAGCCCATGATCCACCATATTCAGGACCTCTCGGCCCGGCTGAACAAGCCCGTGGCCTTCACCTTTATGTCTCAACCCGGCATCCTAAGGGTGCTCCAGGAGGAGGAAAACCTGCCCTACTTCGCCAGCCCGGAGGACGCGGTCGAGGCACTGGCCGTCTCCCGAGACTACTGGAGGAGACGAAATCTCCCCCCCCAGGAGCCTCCCACACTGGAGGTGGACCGGGAGGAAGTGGCACGGATCCTGGCGGGAACCTGCGGTCGAGCGCCGACTCCGGAGGCAGCAAGCATCCTCCGGGTCTACGGCATCCCCGTGGCGGAGATGTCCCTCTGCCGTACCCCTGACCAGGCGGTGGAGGCGGCCCTCCGGATAGGCTTCCCGGTGGCGTTGAAGGTCGAGTCCCCGGACATAAGCCACAAGTCCGACGTAGGAGGCGTGGCCGTGGGCCTGGGTGACGAGGCCGCCGTGAGAGAAGGCTACCGGTCCATCATGGAATCGGCGGCCCTCAAGGCCCCGGGTGCAAAGCTGGAAGGGGTGCTGGTGGAGCGGATGGCGCAGGGCCGTGAGGTGATCCTGGGCGCCCGGCAGGACGAGAACTTCGGCCCGGTGGTCATGTTCGGGCTGGGAGGCATCCACGTGGAGGTGCTAAAGGACGTCTCCTTCCGGGTAGCGCCCATAACCCCGAGGGAAGGCGAGGAAATGGTGCGGGAGATCAAGGCGCTGGCTATTCTTGAGGGCGTTAGGGGGCAGCCCGCCGCCGACCTGCCCTTTCTGGCGGACTGCCTGGTGCGCCTATCCATCCTGGCCTCCGACTTCCCTCAGATCAGGGAGATAGACGTCAACCCGCTGATGGCGTTCCCCGAAGGAATGGGAGGGTTGGCCGTAGATGTGAGGATGGTGGTGGGAGGACCAGGCTAGCTGGGACGGGCGGACAGAAAGATCACCCTGTCCTCCCAATCTTCGCTCCCCCGTCTTGAGTCGAGCATTTCGAGAACACGGATCAACCCTCCGACGTCAGAGGAGCGGAGGGTGCGCCTTCTGATAAGGATAACGCCACCATGATGCTGGCCGGATTCGGCCAGAGCCCTAAGAAGCGGCGGAATTGTCTTGCAATCGAAGGTGACGAAGACACGACGGGCGCCTAGGGTGATCGCGAGCACCGCTCCGTCCGGAGCGGTGCTGCATCTGCACCCCGTCACCGCAGGTCGTGGGCAACGAGATGCGATGCCGACGTCGGGGGGAGGGCCGCACCGGCCCCGCCTATTAGGACGTTCGACGTCATAGTAGGATAACTACTTGGCGAGGAAGAGTACGTGGTCCTCCCAATTGTCATTTGCTGACTCCGTGCTGACGCGCTCCAATGCCCGGACCAGCCCTCCGATATCGTCAGGGCGGATCGTCTCTTCGTCGACCAGTATCACGCCTGCGTGGTGCTGTCCAGCCTCAGCCAGCACTTTGAGCAGCGGCGGGATTGTCTGACAATCATAGGTGACCAATATCCTACTATCCGAGTTGGCAGTCGCAAGAATCAGTTCGTCTGGAGCGCTGCGATAGTTGCCGTCCATCCATTCTGATAATGCGTGGGCTTCGATGCTGCGCCTCCGAAGTTGCTTGGCTACCCCCACTGGGATATGGGAGTTAAGTAGAAACCTCACCGACCCTGTATATCTCGATACCCGGGATGAGGCGCTGAATGTTGTCGGCTGCCCACTCATTGTCGTTGATGGCGTCCTCAACCTCTTGAGGATATGCTTCCGCGTAGTGAAGTGCCGCTGCAACCTGCACGGGTGGCAGCGACAGATGCTCCGCTACCCGATCCACATCTCTGCCATACACTCGCGCCAGCCATTCTATCTGCCAGACGGTGAGGCGGGTTCCCTGAAGATAGGCCTGCCGGCCCACCGGCGAATCCCGGAATTCGATGAAAGCGAACTCACGCTGCCGCAGCGCCTCTTCCAGGAGAATGGCGGCTGTCTCGGACGGGGTGCGACCCAGGCGGCGGGCGGCCCGGTTTAGACGCTCAATCTGACTATCTTGAAGCCTGAGGCTCATTACCCTGCTCATTGCCAAAGCTCCTATTCTCATGCTTACATTGCTTACAGTGTAAATAAGTATACCAAGGGTTGACCTACGCTTCAAGCTTGGCATTATCTTTTAGCGTCGCCTTGTGTACCGTAATACCGGGCGAAGCCACTTTCTATGTTATAATGAACACGGCCATGTGTTTGCGCCCCCACGTAGAGACGAAACCGGTCCAGATGTTTACGTGGGAACGATTGACCTCGCTCGGTGGATTCCCAAGTATACTAGATGACCCGGGATATTGGTATCGTTACTGACGTACGCGAAAAGTGTTCTGGGGTATTTATTATGTGAACGAACATGGGCTGGTTATTGCGCCGTGCTTCGACCCTGGCATGGCCACAGGCGAGAACGCCTGGTCTCCGGTGTATTTTGGCCGCTCGATCATAAACTACGGATCAGCCAAAGCTCGTTGGAGGTGGTTTCCTTCGCCAGTAGGCAACAACTGGCGCAACGGATCCTCAAGAAAGGTAGGCTACGATGGCCCTGACAAGTGTTCGAATGGAATTAGAGAAGGAAACTAAGAATACTATACGTTACGAGGAGCGCCCTGAAGGTGGACAACCGCCCCGCATCGGCACTCTCTATATCCAGAAGTGGGCCTTGCCAAATCCGCACCCGAAGGTCATTATGGTAACG
>JAUYDP010000145.1 GCA_030691805.1 Dehalococcoidia bacterium
CCCTGCGTTACGCCCTCATGGTCAGGAGCGATGCGAGCCTGCAGAAAGGAAGGATGGCCGCTCTGGGCCGGCTGCGCCCAGGTTGCTCAGGAAGGCGAGAGATGCAGCGGCAGAAAAGGGTATCGTTTTCCCAATTGTGCCGGTTCATGAGCCCGTTGGAGAACCCGCTAAATATACCGGGCAGATATAAGCACCTCCGGCAGGTGGCAGCGGCGAGGGAGGTCGGAGCAAGCAGGCCAACATCTTAGACCCTGAATCGGCTATGGGCATCATCCGTTATCCGCTTAGTACTCCATTTCATAAATACACAAACGTAATATGAACTTGATTAACCGGGCATTTTGTGGCATGCTGGCGACCGAGGAGGTTGTCCATGCCAAGAAGAAGCCCATACCAGATCGCGCTGTCGGCGGAAGAGGCCAGGGAGCTATTCCGGCGTGCGGCCAAGTATACGTTACCGTATTGTGAGGTTATCCGTGCCAAGATCATCCTCCTGGCAGCCCAAGGACTGGGAAACGATGAGATTGCAGCCCGACTCAATGCCCGTCGCGAAGTCGTCAGCATGTGGCGAAAGCGGTTCTTTGAACAAAGTATCGCTGGCCTTGAAGAGCGTCCAAGGCCGGGCCGCCCCCGGGGTTTTTCCCCCAGATCTCATCGTTCAGATCAAGGCCTTGGCATGTGAGCTGCCTGCTACCTATGAGGTACCCTTGGCCCGCTGGAGCGTTGCCGATCTGACTCGACAGGCTCGTCAGTGCGGCCTGGTGGCCACAATCAGCGATAGCACCGTGTGGCGATGGCTCCACGAGGATGCCATCCGCCCGTGGCGACACCGCTCGTGGATCTTCCCTCGTGATCCCGACTTTGCCCGAAAAGCGGGACGCATCCTGGATCTTTATGAAAGAGTGTGGGACGGTCAGCCTCTCAAAGACGACGAGTTGGTGCTGTCTGCCGATGAGAAAACCAGCGTCCAGGCCCGCCGTCGACGACATTCTACCTATCCTGCTCAGCCTGGCGCGGTCATAAAGGTGGAACATGAATACACCCGCTGCGGGGCCTGGGCCTATCTTGCGGCTTTGGATGTCCATCGTGTCAAGCTCTTTGGCCGCTGCGAGAGAAAAAGCGGCATAGCGCCCTTCGATCGCCTCGTAGCCCAGGTGATGAGCCAGCCGCCTTATACAGAGGCGAGGCGAGTCTTTTGGATCGTCGATAACGGCTCTGCGCATCGCGGCCCACGCTCCGTTATCCGGTTACAGGAGCGTTACCCCAACCTGGTCCTTGTGCATGGGCCGGTGCACGCCAGCTGGTTGAACCAAATCGAGATCTACTTCTCAATCCTCCAGCGTAAGGCCCTCACACCCAATGACTTCCGTTCGCTCCAAGCACTGGAAGAACGCCTCCTAAACTTCCAGTGTTACTACCAGCAGATTGCCAAGCCCTTCGAGTGGAGATTCACACGACGCGATCTGCAGGCCTTGCTTAACAAGATCCAACCCTCCTGGGCGTCATCGTCGCCTCTAGCCGCCTAGGAGGAGAATACGTGCCCGTATTTATGAAACGGTGTACTTAGCATTCCATCCGGACCGGATAACCGGCGTGATTAAGGAAACGGCCCCGGCTCGACCTCCACTGGCGTTTCATCCGCTGGGGGAAGGCCTTGGTCTACCCATCCCGCTGCTACCCGAATGTTCTCTTCGATGGCTATCAGGACACGTAATGCTCCGCCCGCCCCGTAGAACAGGAGGAATCCCAAGAAGAAGCCCCCGAATAGCGCTCCTCCTTGGATCAGGTTGCTGGTGGACAACGGCTCAGCGATCGGAGCAAAGGGGAGGGTGCGCAGTCCCTGGGCGATCAATGCCCCCAAGGCCAGACCTGCCAGGAGCAGAAGCCAGCCTATCCCCTTCGAAACCGCTGCAACAAAACGCAACACACGAAATCTTGCTTTCAATACTACTTCCTCCGTTCTTTTCTGCCACTATAGAGCCAGGGCTTCTGCCAGTCAATAGGGAATTTTGGGGAATAAACTAGATAAGCCTTGACAATGCTTCTGACGTGTACTATGATTTTCGTAGTCAAAAAAGGTAAACGCTAGTAATAATATAGACGCTATTATAGAAGGAGGCTATCAATGAGGCGAAAGCGCGTTCACAGAGTAGATGAGGTTGACAATAGGATAATTGCTGCTCTGCGCCAGGATGGGCGGAAATCCAACGTAGAGTTAGGCCGGGAGATCGGCGTTTCTGAGGGAACCATACGCAAGAGGGTGTCCCGTCTCATCCAGGAAGGGATAATGCAGGTGATTGCCGTCGCGAATCCACAGAAACTCGGCTATCAGATTGAAGTGATGATCGGTATTCACGCTGCCATTGATAAGGTGAAAGAGATCGCCGATCGCCTCGCCTCGACGGAGGAAATACGCACCGTTTCTATCTCCTCCGGTGTGTATGACATCCTCACGGTTGCGCTTTTCCGCGATAATGATGAGCTTCTAGATTTTCTCATGAACAAGCTCAGCGCTATCTCCGGAATCAAGAAGACTGAAACCTCGCATCTGCTACGTACCCTTAAGCGAACCTATGATTGGCCAGTATACGTAGGTGTCGCTGAAGGAACGCGAGCATCCGCTACCAGGAGTCGCAGGCGACAAGGGGCCAAAAGCAAGACATAGGCTCTCCGTCCATGTACATGGACACAGAGTTCCCTTTGTCATCTGGCCCCGAAGCGTATCAGCCTTGGCCCGGCTTAGCATTTGGGGAAAGATCGTCAACCGTTTGGGATCTTCTGGGACCGACTGCAGGGGGGCTTGCGAGGGCGTTTTCAGAGAGCTCCAGAGGATCGAGTTGGCGCAAGTGATAGCCGCCGTCAAAGGAGAAGGATTCCGTTCAATCTACCAGAGGGAAAGCGACTAGCTCGATTCCCGGTTCTCTACCGCTTTAGCCATGGCCAAAAGGCGGCGGGCCAGGCGAGCTTCACTAATTAAGCCCTCCTCGTCCCGGTAATCAGGATATCCTGTATCAAGGGCAAGCACGCCGGCGGCGCGTGCGGCCACAGAAATGGTCCAACGGGCGTAGAACAACTCCTTCCCCTGTTTGGTCCGTGGGATATCCATCTCTCGGGTAAAATCGTCTGCACCAAGGAGCAACGCTCGGACCCGGTGGCTAGCGCAGGCGATGGGATAGGCTGACACCACTGCCCCGGGGGTTTCGATCCAAACAAAAAGGGCCGTGCTTCCAAGGCTCAGCCCCGCCTTCAGTTCCCGTTGCGATATCATCTCGTCGACCTCTGCTACGTCCCGTGGAGAAACCACCTTGGGAAGGCTAATGCCGTCCACACCAGGCATTATCACGGAATCAAGGTCCGCTTCAATTAGCCCCGAAGATAGCGAGTTCACCCGCACCACTACCGTTTGCCCAAAGAGGGCAAACCCGGGCAGGGCGCGGCAAACCACCTGGCGTGCCCGCTCCTTTTCTAGGGGAGGCACGGAATCCTCCAGGTCTAGATGTAGTCCGTCCGCCGGTAGGCTTCGGGCCTTTTCCAGCATGTTCTCGTGGTTGCCAGGCGTGGAAAGTAGGGAACGCATGAGTGTTAACGTGCTCACGTTTTCGACAACTCCTGTCCAATAACCTCGTGGGTTTCACCTGTCTTGACGAACCCGAACCGTTGGTATAGCTCCTGGGCAGCCAGATTGGTCTCCTGGGTTGTGAGGCCAATGTCGCGTATACCGGACTGCCACATCCTCCTTACTGCGAAGTCCAGCAGCCATGAACCGTAGCCCTTTCCGGCAGAGGCCGGTCGTACCGCCAGCCGGTCCAGATGTCCCCGGTTATTCCTGGAGCTATAGCTAACATAGCCCAGCAATCTGCCACCAGCTCGAGCCAGAAAGACAGCTACATTTTCTGACGACGAATAAGCCAGGAAATCCGATGGATCGTTCCACCACAGCCAGGGAAAGGCCTCCCGGTCGAGACTGGTGAGACCGGCCAGATCGCCAGGGTGAAAGGAGGAAACCGCCAGATCGGTGGGTTTTTGTCTGTCATATGGCCAGGCATCGGTTAGACGGTACACAAGTAAACGGTCTAACTTGCGCCAACCACATGCCAGGTACAAACTGCAGGCGGCGTCGGCTTCGTCCTGGGATAGCACCACTGCCCGGAAACCGTCCTCCCGAAAGCGGGTAACCAGCGTTTCTACCAACAGAGATTGGCTGTTGCCCTTGGAAGTCTCCAGTACCGCTCCTACGTCCCTCCTCCCCCTCCAGCGACCGCCGATAGCATACTCTCCTGTAGTCTGGTTCCAGAATGAAAGCCGGGGATGCAACTCCAGATGGCCGCGTAGCATCGCCGGCGTAAACCGCGAGTCCCACGGCAAGCGGACCCTTGGGGCTTCACCGTAGGCCAGAAGGCTTACCATAACCTGTTTAGGCTGCCTAAACATGCGTACCTCTACCTCCGGCAATCTTGAGAAGCAGCCCAATGATAACGAAGTTGGTCAGCATAGAACTGCCACCGTAGCTCAGAAAAGGCAATGGAATACCCGTAAGCGGCAAGACTCGAAGCGTGCCGCCCATGATTGTAAGCGTCTGGAGGCCAAGGACGGTGGTAAGTCCGGTAGCGAGCAAGCGATCAAAGGGCCGGCCGGCCGAGATAGCAATATGGTAGCCTCGATGCACCAGGACCAGAAATAACATGACTATGGCCACTGCGCCCAACAATCCAAACTCTTCTCCAACGGCGGCCAGCATCAGATCGGTAAAGGCCGCAGGAACAAAATCAGGCCTTCCCTGTCCAAGGCCGCTTCCCAGGATTCCCCCGGAGGCCAAAGACATCAGGCCCTGGATGGTCTGGTACCCCCTTCCGGCAGCAATTGACCAGGGGTCCAGCCACGCCTCTGCTCGCACCTGCACAATCGCAATGGAGCGGTAGGCGAGAAACGCGCCAGCGAGAAATGCCACTGCCCCGGCCAGCAGATAAGAGAAGCGAGCCGTGGCCACGTAAAGCATGGCGAGAAAGACGCCGAAGAACAGGATCGCCGCCCCGAAGTCCCGCTGGACCACCAGGACCAGCATGGAAAGAAGCCACATAATGCTCAGTGGCAGCAGATGGGCCAGGGGGGGGACCTTGAATGGCCCAATTTGGAGACGGCCCCTGGCCATGATCTCCCTATTTTCCTCCAGGTATCCCGCGAAAAAAATAACTAACATCACCTTAAGGAATTCCGAAGGCTGAAATTGAAGAGATCCGATCCCTAGCCAGAGCCTGGCGCCGCTCTGGTTAGGGTCATGTCCCAGCAGGAAAGTGAGCGCCACCAAGAACACCCCCAATACTGCCCAGGTATACTTATAGCGTCGTAACTGGGTGACATCACGCAATGCCAGGCAAATCGCCAAGGCCGATCCCACGCCTAAAGCGATGGAGAGAAGTTGCCGATTTCCGAGTTCGTTTCCTCCCAATCGGTATGCCATTACGAGACCGAGTCCCGCCAACAGCCCGCTAACCGGAAACAGCGATTCACCGGCCCCGTACCCCGCCAGTACCAGGGCGAGATGCGCCACTATCACTAGTCCGCTGAAAATCAGGCCGGGAGCAAGGTCGCCCACTGTCCAGCTTCCTGCCTGGACAAGAGAAAGTAGGGTAAATCCGGCGACAGCCAGAAGCCCAGCTTGAACTGCCAAGACCAACTGGACCAGGCCCCTCCCCTTAATCAACGCCGGGCCTCTCTAGCTTCAGCTTGGTCCGCCCCAACAGAATGAAATCGCCAAAGGAAACGTCCGCTGTTCCTGCGACCCGCTGGCCGTTAACATAGGTGCCATTGGTGCTGCCCAGGTCTTCGAGCCTCCAGGTAGCGCCATCGTAACTTAAGATCAGGTGGTCACCAGACACCGAATCGTCCATAACCTGGAGCGAATTGCCCGGACTTCTGCCAAAGGAATTGATGCCGGCGAGGGAGATTATGTCGCCTTTGCTTAGGTTGGAAGCGCCACTTTCCATCACCCTGAGCCGGCCGCCGCGCTCCTGGTGCAGGGCGCCTGCCCTGCGTAGGTCCCGGCGAATTAGAAGCAGCGCCTGTCCCAAGAAGATGAAGAGGAGAACTATGATCCCAATCCTAAATAAGAGGATGGTGATATCGAGGCTCATCCCTCTTCCCATCGAAAGATCAGGCGTTCCAGACCCAGAGAGACCGCGTCTCCGTCCTTCAGGATGGTTTCGGTAATACGCCGGCCATTCAGCAAGGTCCCGTTGGAGCTTCCAAGGTCAAGAAGGCAAGGACGCCCTTGCAGGACCTGCAACTGCGCATGGTGGCGGGAAATAGCGCGTCCTTCCAGCACAAGGTCATTGTCCAGTGCCCGCCCAATAGAGAAAGGCAACCGCTTGATAGAACATGTCAGCTCTCTACCCTCGGGGCCAGGGATAGAAAACCAGGCCCTTCCTACCAGTGTTCGAGCTAAAGGCAACTGTAGCCGTACGGTATTACCCGGTTCTTGAGCGGTTTCATCCGCTGGTTGTCCCTCGGCAATTCTGGACACAACACGCACCTTGCGACGGGGTACATCATCGGCAGCCATCAACTCCACGCGAGGGTAACTAACAACCGAGAGGCCTCCATCTTCTATAGTCTGAGCTAAATAAGTGGCAAATTCACGTTCCAGGGTCATCTGGATGGGCTGAAGGGTTTCCAGATCAGCAGGATTCAGGTAGACGGTGAAGATGTTAGGGGCCAGGATTCTCTGGGCGGTGATGGTCTGGTTCGCGTCCACGGCCTGTACCAGCTTTCTGGCAATCTCCACCGGGTGCAAGCGGCCGCCCAGACGCTGGGTGATGGAGTCCTTCATCACCCTTTCCAAGGTCTCTTCCAGCCGGTCCAGCGCCTTTGCCACTTCGTCCTCTACGCGATTATAGCTAAGGCCCTGGCCACGGTCAAAAACACCTTGATTTAACTCCCTTTTTCGCCTATCCTGTGATAGGATGCTATTTTGAGGATACTTATTAGTCATTGAACAGTACCAATTATATGGTGGCCTTCAGCCTTATTGCTGGTGTGGGTCCTATAAAGCTCCGGCATCTAAAGGACCACTTCGGGGATATGGAATTAGCCTGGCGAGCCCCGGCTGAGGAATTCGTCGCCGCCGGCCTGGACGAGAAGACCGTTCAGGAGATAGCGGCCAGGCGGCAGCAGATTTCCCCGGAACGGGAGATGGAGAAGCTCGAAGAGCGCTCTATCCAGGTCCTCACCTGGGAGCACTCCGCCTATCCGTCGCGCCTGAAGGAGATCTATAGTGCTCCGGCGGTCCTCTACCTTAAAGGGAACCTGCTACCCGAAGACGAATGGGCTGTAGCCGTAGTAGGCACCCGCCGGGCTACCGTATATGGTCGCGAGGTTACGGAGCAACTAGCAGGAGCACTTGGGCGTAACGGGATAACCGTAGTAAGCGGCCTGGCTAAAGGTATAGACACCTGCGCCCACCAGGCATCCCTTCAAGAGGGCGGACGCACTATTGCCGTACTGGGGAGCGGCCTGGACTTAGTCTATCCGCCTGAGAATGCCAAGCTGGCAGCCTCTATTGCGTCCCGGGGGGCTATCATTAGCGAGTATCCTCTGGGCACCAAACCGGCGCCAACTAACTTTCCGTGGCGAAACAGGATTATCAGCGGCTTAAGCCTTGGGGTGCTGGTCGTCGAGGCCGGCGAGGACAGCGGCGCCAACATCACTATTAGGTACGCACTGGAGCAAAACCGGGAGGTCTTTGCCGTGCCAGGCGGCATCTTCTGGCCGAAGAGCCGGGGGACTAACAAATGGATCAAACAGGGTGCTAAACTTGTGATGGATGTTGGAGATATCCTGGAAGAGTTGAACTTACAGATGATTCCACAGCAGAGGGAAGCGCGGGAAGTGCTGCCGGTTGACGCGGTAGAAGCCTCCCTCCTCTCCCGACTCTCCCGAGACCCTACTCATATTGACGACCTGCGGGCCGCCTGCGGCCTGCCGATTTCCACGGTGAGCAGCACCCTGGCAGTGATGGAGCTTAAAGGAATGATCAGGCAAGTGGGTACCATGAATTATGTTCTGGCCCGGGAGGGTGCAGCAGAATACCACGTGAGGGTTGATTAGCTAATTATGGCAAAACGCCTGGTAATTGTCGAGTCACCGGCTAAGGCTCGTACCCTGGAGGGCTTCCTGGGCCCTCGGTATACGGTCAAAGCCTCTATCGGCCATGTTCGGGACCTACCCAAGAGCCGGCTGGGAGTGGATGTGGACAAGGACTTCACACCCAAGTACACGATCCCCAAAGAGAAAAAGAAGGTCGTAGACGACCTCAAGAAGGCCGCAGAAAAGGCGGGCGAGATCTATCTGGCTACTGACCCAGATCGTGAAGGGGAAGCCATCTCCTGGCATCTGGCGCAAGCTATGGGACTTGATCAGGATAGTAAGAATGTCCGAAGGGTAGTCTTTCACGAGATAACCAAAGACGCTGTGACCCAGGCCTTCGCTAAACCGAGACACGTAGACATGGATTTGGTCAACGCGCAGCAGGCTAGAAGGATAATAGACCGCCTGGTCGGGTACCAGATCAGCCCTCTGCTGTGGAAAAAGGTGCGCGGCCGTCTTTCCGCGGGAAGAGTCCAATCCGTGGCGGTGCGGCTGGTGGTGGATCGGGAGCGGGAGATCCTCGCCTTTGTGGCACAGGAGTATTGGTCAATAGAGGCTGAACTGGTGGCGAAAGGGGATAAGCCTCAAAGTTCGAGATCAAAAAAGAGCGAATCCGCGGATTCTACCTCTTTTCGTGCGACTCTGGTCGGGCTTTGGGGAGGCAAAGACAAGCTTGAAATACCCGATCAGGCCCGAGCCCAGGCTCTGGGCGATGAATTGGGGGTGGCTTCCTATATCGTGGGAGACGTTCGCAAAAAGGGCTCCCAGCGACAGCCATCTGCGCCATTCATTACCAGCACACTCCAGCAGGAGGCACACCGACGCCTCGGCTTCTCTGCCAAGCGAACCATGGCTGTGGCCCAACAGCTCTATGAAGGGCTGCCTCTCGGCGCACAAGGCACTACCGGACTTATCACCTACATGCGCACGGACTCCACCCATGTGGCCGCTAGTGCAGTGGAAGAAGTAAGGGCGCTAATTAGATCCAGATACGGGTCCAGCTATCTTCCGGCCTCTGCGCGCCGTTTTGGAAAGAAGTCACCCGGGGCACAGGAGGCCCACGAGGCTATCCGTCCAACGTCGGTTAATCGGGAGCCGGAGCAAATAAAGGGATTCCTCACCAACGACCAGTCCCGACTATATGGCCTCATATGGAGAAGGATGGTGTCAAGCCAGATGTCCAACGCCTTAATTGAGACCACGACAATAGATGTTAAGGCATTCGGCTGTCCTTCCGGGTCGCAGTATCTCCTGCGAGCCACGTCTTCCGAGGTCACCTTCCCTGGATATCTGGCGGTTTTCGCCTCGGACAGGGAGGCACAAGAGAAGGAAGGCAAGCCTTTGCCGGACCTGAAGAAGGGCCAGGAATTGGACCTGCTTAAACTCTTCCCGGAGCAACATTTCACACAACCACCGCCTCGTTATTCAGAAGCTACACTGGTAAAAGCACTGGAGGAGAACGGGATTGGGCGCCCCAGCACCTATGCGCCTATATTATCTACCATCCAGGACAGGGAATATGTGAAGCAAGAGGATAAGCGCCTCAAGCCAACGGAGCTAGGCTTTATTGTCAACGACCTGTTAGTAAAACACTTCGTAAATGTGGTTGATGTTGGTTTTACGGCCCAGATGGAGGAGGACCTAGACCGGATAGCCCAGGGCAAGCGGCAATTAGTTTCTCTTCTCAGGGAGTTCTACGATCCCTTCGCCGCAACATTGGAAAAAGCAAAGCAAGAGATGGAGACAGTCAAACCTCCAGAAGAAGTAACCAACGAGGTTTGTGACCTATGCGGGAAACCCATGGTCATCAAATATAGCAGGTACGGTCGCTTTCTAGGGTGTTCCGGTTATCCAGAGTGCCGCGGGATAAAAAAAATCATGGTAAAGACCGGAGTAGCCTGTCCTCGTTGCGGGGGCGAATTGGTAGAGAGGCGTTCCAAGCAAGGTCGGCGCTTTTTCGGGTGTTCCAAGTACCCAGTTTGTGATTTCGCGATAGCACAGCGTCCTGTTACCCAGGCATGTTCAGCCTGTGGAGGATTAATGGTCGCATCCGGCGGCAGGCAGGGACGATGCACTGTTTGCGGACGAAAAGAGGTATTAGGGGACGGAAAGGTGGTAGAAGTGGAATCCAGGGAGAAGGTGACAGCCGCAACATGATGGCCGACCTCTTGGTCCGTTATGTGGACCATCTGCGTGGAGAGCGCAACCTCTCTCCCTATACGGTGCGCAACTACCGGGACGACGTCTGGGAATTCTTGCGATTCGCCAAGAGCCACAATGTAGAGGCCGTTGGAGAGGTTGATCGCTCGATAATAAGACGTTACCTGGCCTGGCTGGAGAAGCAAGGCCGTGCTCGCACTAGCATCGCCCGCAAGATGGCCGAAGTGCGTTCCTTCTTTCGCTTCCTGGTACGGGAGGGGGTGTTGGACCGGAATCCTTTGCTGAATATGTCGTCTCCTAAACTTGAGCAGCGCTTGCCCTCTTTTCTTACCGCGCAGGAAGTAACCGGACTGCTGGAGGACCCGGTGGCCGACAATGCCTTTGGGCAGCGGGATCGGGCTCTACTAGAACTGCTTTATGCCGCCGGATTGCGGGTAAGCGAACTGGTTGGCCTGGACCTGGGAGATATCAGCCTGGCAAGAAGAGAGCTAAGGGTTAAAGGCAAAGGCTCCAAGGAGCGTATCGCCCTGATGGGAGTGCCGGCAGCCCGCTGCTTGACAACATATATCAACGAGGGCCGCCTGAGTCTTCTAGGGCGGCGCTTGACGCCCGCGCTTTTCCTGAACAAAAAAGGGGGCCGCCTATCCCAGCGCAGCGTACAGTCCTTGGTCAAGAAGCATGCCGGGGGAACCAAGACCACCAAAAAGGTGACACCTCATGTTCTGCGCCACACCTTTGCAACGCATCTTTTAGATGGCGGCGCCGATCTCCGCACCGTTCAGGATCTGCTGGGGCACGAAAAGCTAGGCACGACCCAGATATACACCCACGTGACCCATAAGCAGAGCCGACAGGTGTATCTGGCCAGCCACCCCAGGGCGGGAACGAGGAACAAGGAACAAGGAACGAGCGAGCTGTGAGGCCGGGGGGTTTGGGGGGTGTCCCCCCGCTCCACCCGGAAAGAAGGAACGAGCAAATGAAGATATTACTCATAAATGGGCCGAACCTGAACCTGCTGGGCAGGCGGGAGGTCTCCATCTACGGGGTCAAGACCCTGGCGGAGATTGAGATCGTCATGACGGGGAAGGCCCGGGAGCTGGGGGCTGAGGTGCTTTGCTTTCAGTCTAACAGCGAGGGAGACCTGGTGGACTTCCTGCAGCGAGAGGCGCCAATGGCCCAAGGAATAATCATCAACCCCGGAGCGTTGACCCATTACGGGTTGTCCTTAAGGGAGGCCCTGGCTGACACCAGGCTGCCGGTGATAGAGGTGCACCTTTCCAATATCTATGCCAGAGAGCACTGGAGGCAGAAATCGGTGATCGCGCC
>JAUYDP010000217.1 GCA_030691805.1 Dehalococcoidia bacterium
TCGCTGGTCCAGCCAAACTCCAGGATCGCCACCCGTTTTTCCTTGTCGCCGTTCTCCTCCATGACCTTACGGTAGTCCTCCACGTGCCGGAAGGAGTAGGTCCGCTTCAGGTTCTCCGGACTGGGGTCGTTATTGGTCAGCGCCTTGTCTTTAGCTACTTCGGCTGGGTCGGCCTCCGGGGGGGCCTTATAACCGGCGGCGTGGACCCCCAGCATGTCGAAGTAGTCCTTGGCTCCGGCCGCGTACATCTGGCGCAGGTAATCTATATCCGGGACGGCGACGGGAGGCGGAGCCGTGGTGGGCGAGAGGCCGGAGGTGATAACAATCGCACCTGGATCGGCGGCGTTGATGGCCAGGTAGGCGCCCTTAAGAAGTGCCACGTACTCTTTGGCGTTGGGGGCGCGTCCGTCCCACTCCCTGGCCAGGTTGGGCTCGTTCCAAATCTGGTAGGCGCCGATTTTTCCTTTGTAGCGTTTGGCCAGGGCCCCGACGAACTCGAAGAAGTCCTCGTACTTGGCCGGCGGCCCGTTCACCTTGAGGTCGGCGCCCGGCGCCCTGGCCCACTTTGGCACAAAATCAACCCGGGCCAGAAGCTTGAGGCCAAGTTCAGAGGTGAGCTTCACTAAACGGTCAGGCTCGTTCCATTCGAACAGGCCCTTGCCTTTTACCTCAATATAGTCCCATTGGAACATGAGCTTGACCCAGCGGAAACCGGCATCCTTGGCCAGGCGCAAGTCCCGTTCGGTAGTGTCATACTGGCCCCATACGACCGCTTGGACCGCGTAGTCGGGGCTGGACATCTTGTCCAAGGGAGGCTTGGCCTGAGGCCCTCCCCCACATGACAGGAGCAACGGGGATATAATGGCCACCAGCCCCAGCCAGGCCAGGAAGCGCCAGGGTCCAGATCGAGATATTCTACTTGGTTTTAGCAATATTCCTCCTCTAATTAAAATCTACGCCATCATTCTTCCAGACGCGCTCAAGTTCTTGCCGCAAAGCCAAAAGCTGCGGACCTGTCAGGGATGGGTCATGGGTTAGAAGCTCCTGCGCCTCCTGCCGGGCGGTCTCCATCAGAGCCAGGTCCGAGAGCCGTGCAATGCGAAGATTCAACAGGCCACTCTGGCGGGTGCCCAGGAACTCGCCCGGCCCGCGCATCTCCAGGTCCGCCTGGGCCAGGGCAAAGCCATCGTAGGTCTTCTCTATAACCCGGAGGCGTTCATTACCCTCTTCGCTAGGGTTTCCTTCCAAGAGCAAACAGTAGCTAGGATGCTCTCCCCGGCCGACCCGGCCTCGGAACTGGTGAAGCTGGGACAGGCCAAACCGCTCCGCCCCCTCCACCAGCATCACAGTGGCGTTAGGCACATCAATTCCTACCTCCACCACCGCGGTGGAGACAAGTATGTCCAGATCGCCGGCCCGAAAGCTGGCCATGGCCTTCTCCTTCGCCTGGCCCTTCATACGCCCATGAAGGAGGCCCAGCTTAAGGTCGGGGAAAATATCCCGGGACAGCCGGTGGTATTCATCCTGGGCGGCCCGCGCCTCAACGCTCTCTGATTCCTCTATCAACGGGCAGATGATGAACACCTGCCGGCCTTTCTCGATCTGACGGCGGATGAAGTCATAGGCCTTCTCCCTTTGCGCTGGGCGCAGCCACTTGGTCTGCACCCGCTGGCGTCCGGGAGGTAGCTCGCTGATGGTGGATACATCCAGGTCGCCGTAGACGGTTAGGGCCAGGGTTCGAGGAATAGGGGTGGCGGTCATGGCCAGCAGATGAGGACTATAGCCCTGGGCCTTCTGGCGAAGGGCCATCCGCTGCGCCACGCCGAACCGGTGCTGCTCGTCTATCACGGCCAGTCCCAGGCTGGCGAAGGTCACCCCTTCCTGGATAGCGGCGTGGGTGCTGACCAGGAGATGCGACTGTCCGCTGGCCATGGCGCTGAGTATTTTTGTCTTGTCAGACTTGCTGGTGCGGCCCGTTAGGAGGCGCGCTATGGGCGTGAAGGGGTATGGCGCAGGCGGCGCCTCGCCCTCGACCAGGCCTGCCCGGCTCAGCAGCGCCGTGATTGTCCGGAAATGCTGTTCCGCAAGCACCTCCGTCGGGGCCATTAGAGCGCCCTGGCGCCCGCAGAATAGGGCTACCAGAAGGGCCATTAGGGCCACGACCGTCTTGCCGCTGCCCACATCGCCCTGAAGCAGGCGCACCATCGGCCTACCTGTGGCCATATCAGCCAGGACCTGGGCCAGGGCCTCTTCCTGGCCATTGGTCAGGGGGAAGGGGAGGGAGGCCCGGAAGGCCTCTAGAAGGCCCTGCGGGGCCTCCATTGCTATTCCAGGTTGGGCCTCCTGCCAGCGGCGTTTCTGTATCTGCATGTCAAGCTGCAATAAGAAGAGTTCGTCGAAGGCCAGCCTCCTCCGGCTCTGAGCTAGCAGGCCCTGGCTATCGGGGAAGTGCACGTTGCGTATGGCATCAGCCAGGCACAGGAGGCTAAGGCGGCCCCGTAGCTCCTCGGGTAGGAACTCACCAAGGGCAGTCGCCCATCTATCAACGGCCGCCTTGACGACCCGGCGGAGAGGCTTGGGGTAGAGCCCAACTGTCAGTGGATAGACCGGAACGATTCGCCCGGTGTGAATAAGCTCTTCGGCCTTTTCCGCCAGCTCAAATTCCGGATTCTGCATCGCCAGATACCCACGAAAAGTGGAAACCCGGCCGCTCAGTATCACTTGCGACTGGGGCCGTATCTGCTTAGCTACATAGGGATTGAACCAGGTTACCCGTATATTCCCCGAGTCATCCCCCACCGCAGCCTCCACCAGGCTGAGCCAGGGCCGCACCTTCTGCATAGCGATATCCCATACTCGGACCAGTACCGTTACTTCCTCGCCCGGCCGCAAGGCGCCCACGGGCTTGATGCGGCTGAAGTCATTGTAACGTCGAGGGAAGAAGTAAAGGAGGTCACGTATGGTCTCGATACCCAGCTTGCGAAGCTTTGCAGCCATAGGGCTGGCTACCCCTTTTGCCGAAGTCACGGGGAGGTCCGGGCCGTAGGCGAGCGGCGCCTTTCGGGGTCTGGAATCCGGGGCAGCTCGTTTCGTTCCGGCAGCCGGCAGGGCCGGTAGTGGCCTTCTAGGTGGTGAGGGACTCTCCATAGAACTGAGCGCCTGCTTCAGCCATTGCTCCCGCTGTGCGGGCATCATGGCGGCGTAGAGTGGATCTGGCGCAGTGAATGGCAATTCCCCCTGGGTTTCCCGTTGGTGTTCTAGCAGGCGATCCAGCCCACCGACGACCGTTTGGTTGGTGCAGCCCTTTTGTTGCTCTAATAAAAGAATCTTACCGATAGGGGCCGTAGCCTGGGCGGCGCTTTTCCCAGGGGGCTTAGGTGTTGAAGGCTGGCGGAGGAGGTTAGTCAGTTGCGCCTTCCGGAACCAGGGCCAGGTTTAAGTCGGTAAGGAGATGTGTCAGATTGACGCCGTGCATGCATGCCCCTCCCTCGATAGTCTCTTCCAGAGAAGCCATGCAATAGGAGCAGCCCATCCCGTAGCCCTCCAGGATGTGCATCAGGTCTGGATTTAGCCTGATCACCTGGCTTATGGTCATATCCTTGGTTATGGTATTCATCTTGCTCTAATCATACTTGCCGCCCCAGGCCAGGCCATGCTATCATTCTCATGATATTCTAAGAAAAAGGACAGGTTAAGTCAAAGCATGGCCAGATGCGATATGTGTGGAAAGGGGCCCCAGTTTGGGCATAATGTGAGCCATTCTCATCGAAAGACAAAACGGACATGGGACCCTAACGTGAAGAAGACCTCAGTGATGGTCAACGGCTCCAAGCGGAGCGCCAACGTTTGTACCCGTTGCTTACGCACCCTAGCTAAGGCCACAGTAGCTTAAGAAGAGCGCGAAGTAGCCGGGACGTGTGCCTTAACTTCCAGGACAGGTTGGCCTCGTAGCCAACGCCCTAAGGCGCTCCTGTCTTGGCGATGCTCTCTCGAATTTCCCGAACGTTCTCCGCTACGCTCTTTTTCTTACTGAATACCGCTGACCCGGCTATCAGCACCTCAGCGCCGGCCTTCACCACGGCTGGCGCGGTCTGGGGACCGATTCCACCATCTACCGCAAGCTCAGGCCTCAGTCCGGCCTGGTCCAGCATCTCCCGCAGCCGCCGTACCTTGTCCACCGAACTGGGGATAAAGGACTGCCCGCCGAAACCCGGTTCCACGGACATGACCAGGACCAGGTCTACCAGAGGTAGGACTTCCTCCAGGGTGGAGAGGGAGGTGCCGGGGTTAAGGGAGACCCCCGCTTTTACCCCCAAACCCTTTATCTGCTGGATGGTGCTATATAGGTGGGGGCAGGTCTCCACGTGGACCGTCAGTATATCCGCTCCAGCCTTGACGAAGTCTGCCAAATAGCGCTCCGGCGCCTCGATCATCAGGTGCACATCCAGAGGCAGGCGGGTGGTTGGGCGAAGCCCGGCGACAACCACCGGTCCAATTGTCAAATTGGGGACGAAGTGTCCGTCCATCACGTCCACATGGATGTAGTCAGCCCCGGCCGCTTCTGCCTCGGCCACCTGTTGTCCCAGCCGGCTGAAGTCAGCGGAGAGGATGGAGACGGAGAGCTTGGTCATTTATGGGTTGATTATAGCGGTTAAGAGGGCGAGGGAGCAAGATTTACGTTGGTCAAGGCGTCATCCCTTGCCTGCCGGCACCTTTTTGGCGGCGGTGTCTATCCCGGCCTCCATCCCGGTTAGCCTGCACAGGATGGGGTACATATCGGCGGCAGTGGTTACACTCTGGAGGTAGAGGTCTGCCCCACTGGGATGGATGAAGAAGGGATAGGACTGGTCGCCACCCAGGCTACCGTGGGCGCCAAGCTGGCTTTGAAAGCAGACTATCTGCCCGCCGCGAACGGCGCCGAACAGGATTAGGTCTCCGGACATGGGGGTCATCGCCAGGCGGCGGACTTCCTCGATGATAACCTCCGGCTCTTCGAACTGGTTAAGAGGGTCTTCTCCTGTCACTAGAGTTTTCTGGCCCAGAATGGCCCGGCCTTCTTTGGAGATGATGGCTACTTCGTCGCCCTCCAGCCCCATCAACAAGCCAACACCGGGATGCGATACCAAAGCTGCGATTAATCCCGGGTGAAGGTTCTCCACTTCTGCAAGTTGCAAACGCCTCGGAATGCCATGAATATAGATATGCGCGATTGGGCTACAGTCTATTACGCTGATGCGCCCGCTTTCCGTGGGCGAGTGGTAGCCATCGCTGCGATACAGGGCGGTGCGTATCCGACGGAAGATGCCAGCCACGCCCCTTGGCAGATGGCGCTCTATCTCTTCCAGGTCTTGATTGAGAGGTGAAAGCTGCTCCCGCCCCATATAGCGGTCTGCATCGTATTCGTCTACCGCCACGGTTTCGCCAACGATGGAGGCGATGAAGCTGCTCAGGGGCTGCCCGTAGGCCATTTGGAAAGGGATGGACGGAGTCATGCCGTGGTCGCTGAGCACGTAAAGGTTGTAAGGACGGCGGCACCAACTCGCGTTTGCCTTGATCCTGCCGATGGCCCGGTCTATTCCTCTGAGGGTCCTAAGGGCGTTGCGGGATAGCGGCCCGCTATGGTGGCCGACGGTGTCATATCCTAAATAGGACACATAGATTATGGGGAGGCCACAAAACATATCCATGATAACCCCGGCGGTGGCTACCTCCCGGAAGACCACGTTGATAACAGCCCTGGTTATAGGGAAGAGGCCCTCCCTGCGCCTTAACCGCCCCGTTATAACCGAAGCCACGCGATCGGCCGTCTCCTGGACCAGGTCCCACAGGAAGTGGGCGGTGGTGGTCAAGATTAGTTGGGGCTTGAAAAGGACGAATAGAAAAGCCCCAGTTAGTCCGTAGGCGTTGTGAAGGTGGTACGAGTCCAAACAGCTTACCGTGAACACCGCCTTCTTAGCGTTTCCGGAGAAGATGGTGGCATAACAACTCCCCTGCGAGAGCACCCCCGGACGGCTATGGCGGGCGATATTCTCTTCCAGGGCCTTGGCATGGGGAGGGTTAGCGCAGTTAATCCGGCGCCCGGTGGCCTTGTCCATCCAGTAAAAGCCTACCATGTCCTGATTGTAGCCGTACATGATACCACTCTGGACCGGGGGGGTATCGCTGGGCAGGCCGCAGCGCCAGCGTTGCAAACTGTACTCCTGGTGGCCCAACATCGCCTTCAAGTGGGGCATATAGCCCCGATCCAGCACAGTCAAGAGGTTTTGGTAGCCCAGGGCATCCACCTGGATAATTACAGAGCCGGGGAGATCGTGCTCGTGGCCAGCCAGTTGCACCCCGAACAGCCTGGCCAGGATTAGGTACCTTATTTCCAGGAACCGGCGGATTAGATCCCGGAGCCTGGAAGCCATCTGTTTACCTCCACGGCAAGTCCCTTCTGTCTCGAGGCGCCGATCGCGCCGGTTTGGAGCAAGAGAAGTGTAGCATACCGCAGCGGCCCTAACAAGGTGAATGTCCGTCCGGCGCTTCTCCTGTGACCTTAGTTCCTTGACCCACAGCCAAGGTAAACCTACAATGGATTTGAGCCCAGGAGGTAGAGAAGATGATTATTGGCGTACCGCGCGAGACCAAAGACAGCGAATTCCGGGTGGCCTTGACCCCTGCGGCCGCAGAGGTCCTGGTTAGGACCGGCCACGAGGTCTGGATCGAGGCCGGCGCCGGCGCCGGCTGCGGTTTCTCTGACCTGGAGTATGGAAAGAGAGGTGTGCGGGTCGTTGCGGACCACGGAGAGGTCCTTGGCGCACCTCTGGTAGTGAAGGTGAAGGAGCCACAGCCTTCCGAATATTCCCTGCTACAGCCGGGCACCGCCCTCTTTTGCTACCTGCATCTAGCTCCGGCGCGGGACTTGACCCAAGCCCTTCTCGATCGCGGCGTGGTGGCAATTGCCTTCGAGACCGTGGAGCTGCCGGATGGGTCCCTTCCGCTTCTTACCCCTATGAGTGAGATCGCTGGAAAGACCGCAGTACAGATGGCCGCCTACTACCTGGCCAGGGTTAACGGCGGCTCAGGCAAGTTGCTTGGTGGGGTGCCAGGCGTGCCGCCCTGCCACGTGGTCGTTCTTGGGGCAGGAGTAGCGGGGTACAGCGCGGCGGCCCTGGCGCTTGGCATGGGAGCCAGGGTTACCCTTATTAACAGGGGCATCGAACGTCTCCGCCAGTTGAGCCAGGTACTGCATGGAAGCCTGACTACCATGGGATCAACCCCTCAGGCTATCGCCCATGCCGTTGAAGGGGCAGACGTCCTGGTAGGGGCTGTTCTGGTCACCGGCGCCAGAGCGCCGCTGTTGGTAACCAGAGAGATGGTGGCTAGTATGCAGCCAGGCAGCGTGGTTGCGGATATCTCCATTGATCAGGGAGGGTGTATCGAGACCAGCCGCCCTACATCTCATAGCCATCCGGTCTACACAGCCGAGGGAGTCATCCATTACTGTGTGGATAACATGCCGGGAGTCTACCCGCAAAGTTCTACCCTGGCCCTTTCTAATGTGATACTGCCATACGTGTTGAAGCTGGCTGAAATGGGGGTCATGAAGGCCGTGGAGAGCGATGCGCCCCTGGCCAAGGGGGTGAACATCTATCGAGGTCACTTGACCCATCCTGCCGTCGCCGAATCCCTCGGACTGCCATACAGCGAGCTCGACCAGCTAACCGGCCAATGAGCGCACCGCGTCAAAGGATCCCCTTCAAACGGGTGTATTCGTCAGGAGGGGTTGTTTACCGTCTCAATGGAGAGGGCATTGAAGTGGTGGTATGCGGGCTTAAGGCAAGCGGGTTCTGGGCGCTGCCAAAAGGAACCCCACGTATCGGCGAAAGCCTTCAGGAAACGGCGGCAAGAGAGGTAGAAGAGGAGACTGGCCTAAAGGTAACCATCGAGGAACAGATTGGGCGGGTCCAGTACTGGTTCGTGGAAGAGGGGGTCCACTATTTCAAGACAGTCTATTACTTCCTCATGCGGCCTACCGGAGGGGACATGGCGGACCATGACCCGGAGTTCGATGAGGTGCTCTGGGCGGCCGTTGACCAGGCACTGGGTGTCCTGACCTATGACAACGATCTAGATATTGTGCGGCGGGCGGGCGAGTTGGTACTCTCGAGAAGTGGAAAGGAAGATGACTCTGTCTGAATCGCAGGGGTTGATGCTGGCCAAGAAGCCCAGGGCCGCCCTGGTCTCGGTTGGGGTCAACCTGCTGCTAATTATCTTAAAGGCAACAACAGCCATCTTGACCGGGAGCCTGGCAATTCTGGCCGAGGCAGTCCATTCGGCGCTGGACATGACGGCCAGTATCCTGGCCTTCTGGGGCGTTAGCCTGGCGGCCAGGCCGGCCGACGAGCACCATGCCTTCGGCCATGAGAAGTTCGAGAACATCAGCAGCCTAGGCCAGATGGTCCTGCTGGTTGCCACCTGTTTCTGGATCCTTTATGAATCCGGGTCCCGCCTGCGGTTCCCTTTTGACATAGTGGTCACCTGGTATGCCTTTGCCGTTATGGGGGTCTCGGTGGTGTTGGACTATCTGACATCTCGCTACCTGCGCGGGACCGCTGGAGAGGCGGGAGGGAGCGCGGCCCTGGAGGCTGACTCCCTCCATTTCATCTCGGACATGTGGGGCGCCCTGGCGGTGCTCGCTAGCCTGGCAATAATCTCGCTAACCGGGCAGAAGCTGGCGGACCCGGTGGCAGCCATCGTTGTGGCGGTAGTTATCGGCATCACGGCGGTCAAGAGCGGGCTGGTAACGACTAATATATTGCTGGACCGCGCTCCCGACGAGGGGCTTATGGAGCAGGTGCGGCAGGTTATTCGTTCCTATCCTGAGGTATACGGCTACCATACCCTGCGGGCGCGCCAGGCAGGTGGCAAGATCTTGCTAGACGTGCGGATCACCCTGGACCCGGCCACCAGTCTGCAAAAGACTCACAAGCTCAGCCATAACTTGTCAAACGAGATAAAGCAAAGAGTTCCGCAGGTAGTGGACATTGTCATCCACGCCGAGCCCCATGTCCCTGGCCATACCTACCCGGGCAGCGACCAGCATGGGTTGATGGCCGTCGTAGAACGACACTGCCTACAGCCGGGTAACATCCCCGTTCTCGTGCGCCATATTCCTGACGGCCACCGGAAACCGGCAGTGATTATTCTTCCCGGAGGTGGTCGCGGCTACCACAAGGACTGGGCTATGAAGGTCTTTCCCATGGACGGCGCCCCGTTCGTCCGGGTCTATCCCGATATGCCTCAGCATGGGGGGAGGGGAGACCCTTCGGGCATGATGCGGCGCTGGAACGCTGATCCAGTGGGCGGGTTTATTGCTCCTATCATTATTGGCATGCGTAAGGACCTGAGCCTGGTAATAGACTATCTCCAGGGCCGGGAGGACGTGGACCCGGAGCGTATCGGCGCCTGCGGCTGGTCCATAGGGGGTATGTCCGTTATTCTGGCCCTGCCCAGAGACAAGCGGATCAAGGCTGCCGTCGCCATAGCGCCCGCCCAGAGTCCGCGGAGGCTCCTGTACACGGACATGCGGGGCAAGGAGCAGTGGCCGATAGTGACGCCTCCGACCGCGGAGCAACTGGAATGGCTGAGCAGGGAAGAGGACCCGGAGACCTGGGCGCAGCATTTCTATCCCACAGCCTTCCTGCTTCTCCATGGGACCCACGACCAGCGGGTGCCGGCTGCGGCGAGCCGCCTTCTTTACCAGGCCCTGGCCCCGCATTACCGGCAAGACCCGGGCCGTTTGAGCCTGGTGGAATACCCCGCCGCCGGCCACCGACCCACTCCTGAGATGGCCGCCGCCACGATGGAGTGGTTCGAGCGGTTCTTGCTGTAGGGGATGAAACACCCCGAATTTCATAAACAGGGGTGCGCGATCAGAGCAGCCGGGTCGTGGCGGTGCCAGATTCACAACGGATGGGCTGGGGCTTAGGGGATGCCAGATTCCCAACGGATAACGGATTCGTGGCCCCGTGGCGTTGGAGGGCGATACTGCGTGGCGCATCCGTTATCCGTTGGGGTCTTCGGCAGGGCAGGCTAACTGCGAACGTGTGCAGTCCGCCCGGGGGCGCCGGCTGATCCGTTGAGAATATGGTCCCCTAGCCTCGTTCGTCCCTTGTTGAACTGTGCAGTCAAGTCTAAAACGGCTGGGGCGATCCAGCGGCAGGCCGCTTGCCCAGGGTGTCGGTACCCCAGAAGAGCGTGAAGCTGAAGATTATGCAGATTACGCAGATAACATAATATGTGAAATCTGCGGATTCGCCCCCCGGGCCACAGAAGAGTTGTTATAAATTACAGGCGCATAATTATACGTTTATATGCTTGTACGTCTATGTTAGCTCACATTAGTGCAGAAGGAGGGAGTCGAGCGCCTGGGCCGCCAGCTCCACGGGTACGTCGTCTCTAAGGGCGGCCCGGCCGATGCCTTCCAGGAGGACCCAGCGCACCTTACCCGCCCGGACCTTCTTGTCCAGCGACATGGCTTCCTGGACTCGCTCTCTGTCAATGTCCGTGCAGCGGGTGGGCAGACCGAAGCGCTCCAGCAGCTTCTCCTGGGCCTCGGCCTTTTCGGCCGGCAGGAGGCCCATCTCCCGGCTGATGCGGCCGGCGCCGGCCATGCCGATAGCCACGGCCTCGCCGTGGAGGAACCGTCCGTAGCCGGTGGCCGCCTCCAGGCCGTGGGCCAGGGTGTGGCCGTAGTTGAGGAGGCTGCGCTCGCCGGTGGTCTCCCGCTCGTCCCGGCCCACGATCTCCGCCTTGATGCCGACACTTCGCAGGACCGCCTGACGGGTGGCGTCTCCTTCCAGAGAGAGAAGAGATTCGCAATTCTGATCGAGGAATCGGAAGTATTCCGCGTCACGAATCAGTCCGTGCTTGATAACCTCGGCCCAGCCCGAGACCCGCTCTCGCGGAGGCAGGGTTCGCAGCGTATCTGTATCAATGAGCACCAGGCCGGGCTGGTAGAAGGCGCCGATGAGGTTCTTCCCCAGGGGGTGGTTGATGGCCGTCTTTCCGCCCACGCTGGAGTCCACCATGGCCAGAAGGCTGGTGGGGACCTGGACGTAGGGGATCCCCCGAAGCAGGGTAGCCGCGGCCAGGCCGGCCAGGTCTCCCACCACCCCGCCCCCCAGGGCAACGATGGCATGGCCTCTTTCCGGCCGCTGGCCCAGGACCCAGTCGTATAACTTCGAGAGCATCGCCAGGGACTTGCTTCCTTCCCCAGGGGGGACACAATACGAGGATACTCGAAAGCCCGCCCGGCGCAGGGAATCCTCGGCCATTGGCCCGTAACTACGGAACACATTCTCATCGCTGATAACGTAAGTTGTGTCTTGGAGCCCGATTTGCGACATAAGCTCCCCAAGATCTTGGAGCGGGCGTAGGAAGACGGGGTAAGACGCCGAGGCCGCCTGCACCACCAGGTCTGCCAGTCGGCTTAGGCAATAGGGGGCCTGTTCCTCCTGGCGGTTCCCCCTTGCTTTGGGGACAGTCGCCGTTTCCGGGGCGGCTTTTTGCCAGGCATGGACCACTTTGGCCGCGACCTCGTCTACGGTAAGAGAGTCGGTATTAATGGTGCAGTGGGCTACGGCATAAAGTGGTTGGCGAAAACGCTTCAGATAGCGGATGCGCTCCAGGGGGTCGGGCGCCTGGAGGAGTGGCCGGACCACGGGATTGGTCCCCTCTTCGGCGTCCCGCAAGAGGCGTTGGTAGATGGTCTCCGGGCGGGCCTCCAGGCAGATTATCATCCCCTTACCGGACATTAGGTCCCGGTTCTCCTCGTCCAGCACGATACCTCCACCCGTGGCAACGACCAGCTTCTTTCTTCGGGACACCTGCCTGAGGGCCTGCCGTTCCAGTTCCCGAAACCGGCTTTCCCCGTCCTCGGCAAAGATTTGCGGTATTGGCTTGCCGGCTTTCTCGACTATCAGGGCATCGGTGTCAACATACGCCCATCCCAGGCTCTGGGCTACTCTCTTGCCGACCTGGGTCTTCCCTGAGAAGGAGAACCCCGTGAGAAAGAGGACCTGGCCGCTCACCAGTCCGACTCCAGGTAGGAGCGGAAGTTTCGCACAGTCTCCCCCAGGTGGTCTCCACCGAATTTCTCCAGAACGGCCTCGGCCAGGACCACCGCCAGCATGGCTTCCCCCACCACCCCCGCAGCAGGCACGATGCAGATATCGCTGCGCTCGTAATGGGCCTTCACCGTCTGTCCGGTTATCAGGTCAACGGAGGGTAGCGGGTTCATAAGTGTTGCGATAGGCTTTACGGCAGCTTGTACGACGATCGGCTCTCCGTTGGTCATGCCCCCTTCCAGTCCCCCGGCCCGGTTGGTTGGCCTGAGCCAGCGGGCCGGTAGGCCTCCGCCCTGCCCTTTCATCTCGATCAGGTCGTGGGCCTGGGAGCCGGGAAGCCGGGCCACCCCGAAGCCCAGGCCGATCTCGACCCCTTTGACGGCGTGGATGCTCATTATCGCCTGAGCAATGCGTCCGTTCAACCTGCGGTCCCATTGGGTGTGGCTGCCCAACCCCATGGGCACGCCCGTGGCAACTACCTGGAACACCCCCCCCAGGGTATCGCCCGCCTCCCGTGCCACGTCTATGGCGGCAATCATAGCCGCTTCCGCCTCGGGGTCGTGGCAGCGCACCGGCGAGGCCTCCACCCTTTCCCACTCTACTCGTTCCTCGTTCCTCGCTCCTTGTTCCCCGATCGACAGGGTGCGGCTGCGAATAGAGACCCCTAGCTCCTCCAGAAGGCGCCGAGCTACGGCCCCCACGGCCACCCGGGCGGCTGTCTCCCGGGCGCTGGCTCGCTCCAGGATGTTGCGGACATCTTGATGATGATACTTCACCGCGCCCGCCAGGTCGGCGTGGCCGGGGCGCAGTCGGGTCACGGGATGGCTATCGCCGGCTACCGGCTCAACGCTCATCTCCTCCTGCCAGTCGGCCCAAACCCTATTCTGGATGAGCAAGGCAATAGGGCTTCCCAATGTCAGGCCGTGGCGGACACCCGAAAGCACCTCCGCCCGGTCCTTTTCGATCTGCTGGCGTGAACTGCGTCCGTATCCCGCCTGGCGGCGGGCCAGGTGTCCGGCGCTGTACTCCTCCGAGATGGCCAGCCCCGCGGGTATGCCTTCTACCACGGCAATCAGGGCTTTGCCGTGGGACTCACCGGCGGTTATGAAACGGAACACTAGCGATTTACCTCGATTAGTC